>JAFIGI010000032.1 GCA_020831465.1 Chlamydiales bacterium | reverse complement strand
TATTCTTCCATCATTTCCACATACAAAATCCTAGCTTGATCTACATTCAATACATCAAAAGACAAGAAGCTAAGAAAAACTTCTTTTATATCATCCATCATTGCACCACCGTATCCGGTTAGCACCAAGGACCGTGGTTTAGCACATTCCTTTAAATATTCTTTTGTAATGCACTCGACTATTTTGCAATAAGCTGGTTCACGATAACCAAAAGAGGCACATAAAAATAATAGCCCATACGCTGCAAGAAGTTTAGTCACTAAAATAAAATTTTTGAAATACACGACCTCTCCTTTCAATTTCTTCTGCATAAGTTGCTTCCAAAAATCCATGCGCCTTTACTGGACACCGGGTTGATGGAGTTAAGATGTTTACATCAAATTGGCGTCCCAACAGTCCCATAGAAAAAGCTAGCGGGTTTGTCATGGTTACCAGATCCAAAGCGCTAAGATTATTCTTGGCAGATCTAAAAAAGCCCTTTGGAATCAAAGTAGCAGAACCATAGGAGATCACATCGATTTGCTGCCGTTGGGCATGGGTTAAAAGCCGTCCTGTGTTCATCATTTGTATCCCTCCTCTGCTATGCACGCTGCTTGTAAAGCGATGATTGGGATCGTCGCGCAACTTGTCACTATAATAGCTCGCGCACATTTTATTATAGGCTGTCGGAATGCCGACCTTCGAGAGTCCGCATCCGATAAGATCCATAATAAACCCTTCTGTTCCATGATAAAGCAAGTCTACCTGGAGTTCTCCATGCGTTCGGGAGATATACTCAGCCTGCTTGATAGCGTCCTCTTTGCGTGTAAGCATACCGTTTCCATGGGTGTAGGAACGCCCAGAGATCGTTCTACCTGGTATTGTGATGATCTCGTTCTGACCTGTGCGGTAGCGACTGGGCCCTTGAAAATCTCCTCCTGCACCCCAACGGCCAATCGATTCGACAACGTTGCGGACATAAGGGACGGGAAGCAGGTTGGCTCCTGTCCATTCAAGGCTTCTAAAGGCCATATGGGAGAGACCGCTTAATGCTTGTCCAATACTCCAAAGTCCATAGAGGTCGATTTCGGTAAGAGGGTTGTTATGGACGTAAGCATAGAGGTTGGGGGCGTCTTCAAATCCTTGGGGATCCTGGGTGATCCAGCGGCCAAGCGCGGGATTGTAATAGCGTCTGCCGAAATAGATCAGGCCTGTCTCTTCATCGGTTCGCTTGGATGAAAAGCGCCATGGAGAGAGTGTATGCCCCGTTTCTTCTTCGCCGAATGCGGTATAGCGATAGTGTTCGATGGGGGCTTGCGTGGAGTGGTCCACGAGAACAACGACCGATCCTCTATGGTCATGAATAGGGACGAAGATCTGGTCTTGAAGCTCATAGAGAACGGCTCCGCCGATTTCTGCACCAAGTGACTCTCCCAAAACTCTAAGCTCGATTAGATTGCCATGTTCATCTACGGATCCGATTTCATGCTTCCCATCCCAAAGGTAGCGGATCGTTTTGAGTTTGCGTCCGCTTTGGTAGGTCGTTTTGGAAAGGCGGCGGTGAAAGGGATCGTAGGTGTACCCAGTTTTGTGCTCCCCTTCTTGAACGGCAATTAACCTGTCAAGGCTGTCATAGGTATAGATTCTGGCGCCATCGGAGATGATGTTGCCGCATGGGTCGTAAGCATAGGTCCTTTCTCCGTCTGAAATCACCTGCGAAAGGGTGTTGACGGCATAGGCATAGCTCTCTTTTATGAGCCGGTTATGGATGGAATCGTAATTGTAGGTGCGCTCGTCTTCTTGGATAATTTGATCGAGTTCGTCGTATCTGTAGTGATGTTTGATTTGCCCTGCCTGATCCCTGTAGAGATAAGAGAGGAGGTTCCCAGCAGGATCGTAGACGTAGTCTTGAGCGGAAAAATAGGGAGCTTGAATGGAAGCATAACGCCCGAGGAGATCTCTTTTGATCTCTATCTCACCTGCCGGAGTACGCGCACGCACAATTTGCCCTTCGAGATTGCGGTCAGTATAGGTGTGGGTAAGGCCATTTCGGGAAACGGAATGCAGATAAATGCCTTTGTACCTATAGGTAATTGCGGACATATCTGGAAGAATAGAGGCAAGTCTGCGTCCTTGAGTATCATAAGTATTTGAGAGGGTTAGACCGTTGGCTAGTGTTTCCTTGAGAATATTTCCGATTGGATCGTAGACGCGGAGAGTGCGGCTTGTTTGATCGGCTACTAAAATGACCCGGCCATGTGAATCATAGGTGTAGGTATAATCAAAATCGTGGGAGTTGTAGCGGATCAGACGCCCTAAATCGTCATAGGTATGGGTAAGACGTGAGCCATCAGGTTTGATGATCGCTTCCAGGCGCCCTTTTGAGTCATAAAGATAGCGGGTCTCTTTCTCCCCGGCTTCAATAAAGCGCTCCAGCCGATCGAGAGGGCCGTATTCCCAGGTGTGAGTAATTGTTCTAACTGGTTCAACTCCTGAAAAAATGAGATGGATAACTTGGATGGGGTTGCCGTTCAAGTTGTAACGCGTTTCCGATTGCTGGATGATTTGCCCCTGGGTGTTTTTTTTGACACGCAAGACCTCTCTTCTGCGAGCATCATGGCTGATAATGGTTTGAATGCCTTTAGGATTGGTCTTTGTTTGGGTAAAAGCGCCTTCATAAGAGTAGCTATAGCAAGTGAGATCTCCTAAAGGATCTTTGATGCTGAGGGGCTTGCCGTCGGTATTGTAGTGAGTTTCTTTGACCCCTTGGGAAGTAACGGTATGGATGCGGTTGCCCGCTTCATCATAGGCGTACCCTTCTTGCTTTTGGATCAGACCCTCATCTTCTGTCCGGATCTGAGTGGGTCGGCCGCAAAGGTCGTATTCTGTGATTTGGCAGGTCTCTTCGGATTTTGTGCAGGATAAACGGCCCGATGGGTCGTAGAGATACTCTGTTAGGCGATAGGCCTGATTCTCCGCTATTTTGCGTCCGGCAAAGTCGTAAGTGTAACGCGTAGAAAGATCGTCTTCTATTTCAGAGAGCTTTTGAAAGGGTGACCAGGTGGAAGTGACTCTTTTCAAAAGCATTCCGGTAGC
This sequence comes from Chlamydiales bacterium, assembly GCA_020831465.1. Taxonomy (GTDB): domain Bacteria; phylum Chlamydiota; class Chlamydiia; order Chlamydiales; family JAAKFR01; genus JAJACP01. Next base: position 5,421 of record JAFIGI010000032.1, on the reverse strand, counting down.
AGAGCGGATCTCTTTGCAGATGGGATGATCGAAAATGTCATAGGTATAGTTGGTAGTCGCGCCATTTTTGTCGGTATGGGAGCGGATCGTGCCGCCAGCGTTGTAGGTAAATCGTTCTTCGGAGCCGTCGAGGTAATGGATGGAGAGGGGCTGGCCGTAAGGATTGTAGGTTTTTGTGGTTTCGTATCCTTCCGGGTCGATCTCTTTGATGACATTTCCGAGAAGATCATATTCTTTTCTTTCAATCGCGCCGTCCGGATGATGAACAGCTGTAACACGCCCTAGCGCATCGTACTCAAAACGCGTAATCTCTCCACAGGGGTCGATTTCTTCGATGACTTGGCCGAGTTTGTCATACCGTTTTTCTGTGATGATGACTGTTCCGTCGGTTTGCCAATTCGCGATGCGGATGGGGCGATTGGCTTTATCGTAGGCAATCTCGCGGTATTGGTCCGGCCGGGGGCCGGCGATGGAAGTGACATTGTGGTTGGCGTCGTAGGTATAGGTGGTTTTTGCGCCCAAGGGGTTTGTTTTGGAGATGAGCCGTTCTTGGGCGTCATATGTGTTGTTCAGAGAGTAACTAAAGTCTCCATTTGCGTCGTAGTGTTCTTCTTGAAGGATTTCTCCAAATGGGGTGTATGAATAGACAATTCTACTGAGAAGGATTTCTTGGCCGGAAGAGTCGATGGTTTTTTCTTCAATGCACTCCGGAAGCCCGAAGCAGGGCATCGAGTATTTTGGGGTGATCTGGGTAATTTTTCTGTATGTAACGCCTTGGAGGTTAGCGAGATCTTCCGTTGCACCGTCGTCTATGATCGTGTTGATGCAGATCGCACAGTCGTCGTAGGTGTGGAAGACGCGCTTGCGGATGATTTGGTTTTCGTAAGTGAGCTCAGAGGAGAGGAGATTGGTGTTTGGGACATACGTGTAACGAATAATCTTACCTGAGCCGTCACTCTCTGTAAGTTTGAGGTTGAAGCCGTCGTCGGAGTAGGTACGCTCTATGGTGCGCCACTCTTTGCCATCCCCGACTCTTTCAAGGATGGGGTTGTGGTTTTTATCATATTTGTATTCAATGATTTGCAGGGGGATTCCGTTTTTCCCTTCAATCGTTTTACGCGTCAGGTTGCCGGTCGAGGGATCCCACGTGAATCGGTCGATACGGTACAGGCTCTTCCCTTGATATCTTTCGATTGAAGTGAGCGTTTTGTCGGTATCATAGCGGTAGATTGTCTGATTGTTTTCGGCGTCGAAGACAACAGTTGCTCCGTTTTGATAGTCGTAGCGGGCTATGGGAGACATCTCTCCATTGGGACCGACGGGAGCGCTTTGAGAGCGGACTTTTTTGGCGGTTAAATCATAATCGGTTTTGAGCGGAAAAGAGCCTGTGGTGCATTGGTATAAAAAGGGAGCATCGAAGTAGTGGCGTTTGTCTTCCCATCGATAGGTGTAGCTTTGGTCGGGTTTCGAAGGTGAGCTGACTTTTTTGAGAACGGTATCGGTGATGCGGGCTTCTTGCCATCGTTTGTTTTCCGGTCTGACTTCTCTCACTTCGTGAGCCAGGACTACCTTCCGTCCATCGCTTCCCTCAACAGTAATGTATTTGACCGCCTTGTCTTTGCCGCGGGTATAGGAGAAGTGCAGGAAGCCTAAAACCTTGGTTTTGTCGGCATTATAGGCCGTGATCGTACTTAGAAAATTTGGATGGGGAACGTCGAATGCGTCAGACCACGGTTCGTAGGTGTAACAGATAATATTGCCATTCGGGAGTTTTTCTTCTCTGATGGGAAGATGGTAGGGGGTCCAATAAGCGGGATAAACAGTGTAAGTTATATCTGCCCCGGTTGAGTACCAGTGTTTTTTTCTCTTCGTGTAGACAGCTTTTTTATGCCAACGGTGCATAGGTGAAAGAAAAGTGCGGATCCTTCCGGTGCCGTCGGCGATTATTCCTTTAAATTGAAATGATCTCTTGTCTTTAGGACTTTGGATTTTTTCGTAACTCAGATTATAGTTTAACGGATGAGCTGACCCCGAAGAATGGATAAAGCCCTTTTCAGGCTGAAAGGTAAAGATCCTAGAGCGGCCGGAAGGTTTTAAAGAGAGGATGGAGCCATCGTTTTCACCTATGGCTGCGAAAAAGTCTTTATCCCATTCGAGATTCGCTACAAGCAAGCACTCCGGATTATAGCGCCACCTCGCGTAGCGCGGATCTTCCGGGGTGGTATGGTTGTAAAAGCGACGCAATGAAAGGGGCTGAGAGCCAGCTATGACAAGGTCTATCTCCTCCTCGCAATATTCACCTGTTAAGGGATTGACTTTCGGATTAATGCGGCAGCCGGTTGAAGTCAGGAAATGGTTCTCTTGCTGATCAAGTACATAATCCTTCGAGACTTCCAAACCTGCAACGTCAAGTCCCTCATCCTCTTCCGCAAAAATAGATAGGGAGAGCGAAAGAGTGATTAAAATGGAAAGTAGGATTTTTTTCCTCATGGGACTGCAAAGTTTTTGGAAAGAGAAAACAATAAAAATGTTTTAAGATTTTGTAAATAAAATCTTATACAACTCCGTGGATCTTGCGATTTTCGGGGAAAACAAATGGCCAAAATTCTGAAGGCAAGGGAGAAAAACCCCAAAATCAGCTCAGCTTGCGCCCCCTCAATCGTTAGGATTGGCAAGATTCGTGAGATTTAGTAAAAAGTCCCCTGATTTAATCAAGAATATGACAAGTAAATTGTGTTTGATGCGCTTCTCTTTCTCTACTTTTTTACGCTCCACGCCGACCAGTTGCACTTCGCAGTCGGTGGCTTCACTCTCCGTTTGAATAACCTCGTTGCGCTTCTGCTGCTTTTTGTTTTTGCTTCCCGCTACCGTTCGAAACTTTTCCGCATTGACCGCGCTCTGTTCATCTCTCTACTGATTCTGACCGCTTCCCTCGCCATCTCCTTTCTTCTTTCCTCCTACAAGAAGCGCTCTTTTTTCTTCCTTATCTGGTATGGAATCACTCTTCTCCTCTATTTTTTGCTCCCTTACCTCCTAATCCGTTACCACGATTATAAGAAGGTTTTTTCGCTCTATCTCCTCTCCTTCCTTTGCGTCGGTATTTATGCCTTTCTCCAGCTGCTCCTCTCCCTCGCCGGCCTTCATGATCCTTTTGCCAATCAATTTATCTCAGGAGAAGTCGTGAGGTCGAATGCCTTTGCTTATGAGCCTTCCTTTTATGCTCTTTACATGACGCCTTTTATCGTCATGGTAAACTATCATTTTCTCGCCGACCGCGAAGAGCCCTTTTACTTCTTCGGAAGGCTGACTTATCCCAAGATTTTCCTGATTAATTTTCTCTATTTCTCTTCGACCTCGACATCGACCATTTTTGCCTTTGCGATTTTCTGTTTTTGCCTGCTCTTTTTTTCTCAAGTCCGCCGCCATTTATGGAAATTTTCCATTGCCTTTACCGGCATCTTTTTTCTTCTTGGAATCATCTCTCCCTTTTTGATGCGGCAATTTTACTTGAAGTTTTTCTATAGCGGGCTAGGCCACGGTTCTTTTATGGAAAGATGGACAGGTATCGTAAATGCTTGGAAGGTTTTTCTAATGCATCCCTATTTTGGAGTGGGATTGGGAGGATATCCCTCCTATATGTACGATGCATTTTTATCAGGGAGTACAGAATTTAACTTTTATGAGTTTGCCTTTAGCGATAGTTTGAATCCTTTGAAATATTTTGAACCGACAAACGTCTTCACGGAGATAATCGCAAGTCTGGGGATGATTGGAGCCCTGGCGTTTGTCGGCGTAATTTTCCTGTTTGCCCATAGGGCAAAAAAAGCGACCCAAGTTGACAAGACGATGGGCTGCACACTTTTTGTCTCGGTACTCGTGATGATTATTGTGCTTCAATTCAACCAAGGTCTCTTTAGGACCTATGTCTGGACGCACTTAGCTCTTGCATTGGCCCTTGTGGAAAGAATTGTGCGCGCCACTGCACCGTTATCTATTTCGCAAAAGAAACATGAAAGTCGAAGCCAAGAGCAAGAGCACAATTTCTCATAAATTGTCCATTTTTAATTACGGGTTCTTGAATCAAGGTTTTGCTGAAAAAGACAACGCTATATCCGGAAATTTAAGTGTATTAGGCTGGTCAAGGCCCTCAATAGGATAAGTTCTCAAACTGCTGCCTTCATCTGGAGCTATTTCGTCATTTCTAATCCAGGTCATTTCAAGAACAATCGGATTGCCTTTATCGTCGATGCCTCCGCAGTTGTTTGCATGGATATGGACTAAAGTAAAATGCTCTTTAACATTCTCGATAAAATTAGAAATTCGATAAGAAAGGATATCAACATCATGAAATTCAATAACAAATCCTAAAATGCGATCTTTTAATTCAGAAATTTGAGTTAAGATCCGGTATTCCCATCCTTCAATATCTATTTTTAGAAAAATAGGATAATTTTCGGCCTGTTGGATGATCGAGATTAGATCTGTTTCGGTTTGGTTAGCATATCCAATTTTTTTTTGGTGATGTAAAGCAGTCTTTCCATTAAAGAAATTTCTATATCTTAAATAGTCAAACAAAGAAGACAGGTGTTTTTTTTTATTTTTCCGTAGGATTAATCGGAAGCAATTAAGAAGAAAGCGTTTTCTCCAAAAATTTTTTGTCGTCGTGTGGTCATAACAGACAACATATGCATTGCTTTTTTTTTGAAAGTCTTTTTCAAATGACCAATCGTCAGCTAGTCCTAAACTAATGAGAAATTTAGTCTTTTTTAAAATTCTTTCAGGGAGAATATATCCGCCGTCATTTACTGAACCAATACGTATTAAATCACCTAGATATTTTGGTGTCCAATTTTCGGGCAAAGGCATTTTTAATCCATTCTCGAGAAATCGGGGAGGATAAGAATTATAGAGAGCAAAGATATAAAATAGGGTATAAAAAAGCTAGAAAAGTCGACCCTGAAAAAGAGTCTCGTCTTCTCTAAGGAATACTTATAAAGTGCTTTTTTTGGGAAAAACTGGTATACAAATTTGCAAGATTCTCAAAAATAACCCCAAAAACCTTGCAAATTTATGCTTCCAAAACCCACCGATCACAACCAAGGACAACTTTTTTCTTCACGTCTTTCACAACAACTCAATCCACATCATTCTCTCTTACTCCTGAGTTCATTAATTGAATGGGAACGGCTTGAAAAAGAATTTGCGGATTATTTTTCCGAAGATGGAGCGCCAGCAAAACCGGTCCGGCTTGTGACAGGGATTTTTATGCTTCAGCACATGTCCGGCTTGTCTGACGAGGATGTGGTTAAAGTTTGGGTTGAAAACCCCTATTGGCAGTTATTTTGTGGTTATGATTTCCTTCATTGGAAATTCCCTTTGCATCCCTCATCTTTGTCTCGATGGAGATCGCGTTTGGGTAAA
>JAFIGI010000021.1 GCA_020831465.1 Chlamydiales bacterium | reverse complement strand
TGGTTGAAGAGTGTCGCATGAAGAGAAAAACGTTATGCGAAGACATCGCGAGGGAGCCCTACGCAGCTCCCGGAGACGATGCGAGCAAAAATATCATTTAAGCGCAATTTTGTGTTTCAAAAATTGGTGGCCGTACAATATTATCAATGATGATCCGCTTTTGTCTTGCGAGGAAGCAGAAGCCCGTACCAATTTCAAGGAGGAACTGTTCAAGTTCCCGCATGATGGCATCCTCTAGATCTCTTTCGAAATAGCGATCGTTAAGTTTCAAAAAATCGAGAAAATAGGGATCGCGAAAGACAAGGTCGGGGGAGAGGCGATCCTCTTCGCGCAAAGAGTTTACTTCGGCTCGGATCAAAGAGTCCGGTTTTTTCGAAAGGGCAGTTCGCTCAAAAAGCATAGAGTCGATCTTTTTTCGAAGTGTTTTTACATTCCATCGTTCCAGCCTGCACATTTCAGCATAAAAATCTCTCTTGATAGCATCTTTAATAGGGATAAGGGCAATAAAATGGGTCCAGCTCAAATGTCGTATCAGCGATACGACAATCTCAGGATTGGAGAAAATTTCTGCAAATTGGATCATCCGGCGCAAGTTTTTTTCATTGAAGGATTTGCCGTATTCTGTTGTTAGTTGTTGGGATACGGAGGCAACAATAGCTTTTCCATAGGCAGCTCTATCTTCGTTCAAAATTTCTTTGTAGATTCGATTGCCTATTTGCCAGTAGAGCATTGTCAATTTGGCGTTGACCGTTGTAGCAGTAGATTCTCGGGCCTGGTCAATCATTTGCCGTAGTTCCCCAATCAAGCGATCTACTTGAAGAGGGGCTAAATCGGATTGGCGGGTGTCAAGAGTCATGAAGATTCTCCTTTCAGAATCTGGTCTGAGATTTGGTTGCTGAATTGTTTGGTAACTTCCACATCCATATGGGTGTAGTGGAGGAGCATATTGAGGGTGCGATGTCCTGTAGCTGTTTGAAGTTGGAGGTTGGAGGCTCCTTTAGCTGCGGCATAGGTGCAAAAAGTATGTCGCATATCGTGCGCGCGGCAGTGAGAAATATTGGCCCTTTTAAGAGCCTGCTGCCAGGCCTTTTTGATATCGACCTTCCCGAAGGCCGTTTTGCTTGCAAAGACGAAGGATTTGAGGGGATTGCGTATTTGATAGAGCTGCCTAAGCTCCTCGATAACGGGGTCGCAGAGAGCGATGCTGCGAGGGCGCCCATTTTTACTCTCTTTGATATAGGCGATCTTATTGTCGAAATCGACATGCCTCCATTCGAGATTGAGAATCTCTCCTTGGCGCGCTCCTGTAGTTAGGGAAATGAGGATAATGCAATAGAGATAAGGAGATTTGCTCTGACGCGCTGAAGCGAGCAGCCGAGAGATTTCATCCTCTGCAAGGACTCGATCTCGACCTGGGTTTTCCTTGAGCTTTTTGAGATTGAGACAAGGATTTTCGTTAATCCATCGCAGTTGGCGGGCAGCATAGGTTAGGGTGGCGGAGAGGCTTGCCATATAGCGATTGACAGTAGCCATACTGCGCGGCTTTCCCCGCATCGAGGGGGATTCGATAAGCTGCAATCGCTCTTTACCTATCTTATCAGTAGAGAGGTGGACGAGGCTATAGCAGCCGAGTTGCTTTTTCCAATAATCCAAGTGGCGGAGGGTGTCTTTTGCTGAGCGATGATGCTCTAAAGCCCCGTCGCGAATGAATCGCTCAACAAGTTCATTATAAGTATGTTGCTGCTTATGCTGGTCGAATTTGAACTTGCCGGCTTTAATTTGCCGCTCGATCCTGGCTCCCCAATCCTCCGCTTCCTGCTTGCGCTCGAAAGTTTCGCAGACAACGGGATAGCCCTTGATGCGGACGACTGCCCGCCATGTGAAGTTTTTTCCGCTTTTGAGTTTTCTTTTGTAAATTGATGCCATTGATCCAACCTTATATCATAAATTTGATTTTAAGTTGGATAGTGCCGGTTAAAACAGTTTTTCACTGCACCGTTTGTGCACCGTAGGCGGAAAATGGGCACGTTTTACGTGCCTTTGGATTTCCTAAAACACTCTCACACAGCAGTGTGAACGTATGGGGCAAGCAGGACTTGAACCTGCGACCTACGGATTATGAGTCCCATTACCTTTCACAAACCAGCATACATCAGCACACATGAGAATAAGTCCATCAAGGGTTTGCGAAAAGAACGATTCTGCCCTGTGACCTTATTTTGTTCCAGTTTTTTGCAGTCGAGTGAGTAAAATTTGCGTAATGCATTTTTTCTCCAAAGGATTTCCTTTATATAAATTTAAAAATTTCATAAAACCTTTCCCTAAAGTTGTTACGAGAGATCAACGATGAAAAAGTGGGCAATTCTACTCCTCGTCCTGATGTCCAACTTCCTGTGGGCGGAGGATGAAATCGAGTTCTTTGATTTTGAGGCCGCTACAGAACACGTCCTTGACAAACGCCAGAACTATTTTCTCACCTCAACAGATTACAAGATCACCCCCAAAGTCAACCCCATCACAGGAGAATATTGTGAGGAAGAACTCGATCTTGTCGTCGCCGGCTGCCAACCCCTTTCGGTTCGTCGCTTTTATAACTCCAGCTCTCCTTATGATCCTCGCTATGCTACCTGGCGTTACAATCCCGAAGCTTTTTTTGTAGCGAATATCGAATGGCAAGGACAAGAAGTCTTTGCAGCGGTGGGAGATTTTGATGGTAGCGTCTGCTCTCTCAAACGAGCCAATCACTCCACTTTCAATTTTCAACCTTCGAAAGGATTTGCCATCTCAGGATCTGATGGCACTTCTCATCCCTTGAACACAAAAATCAACTACTGGAAGAAGGGAGACCCCAAAGACAAAAACCGCTTTGAATATCACGGCACCATAACAGATGGCAGCGGACGGAGCCGTTCCTTCGCTTCCGCAATGCACCGCTGGACGCACTATGTCCATTGGAGAGAAAAAAAGGGGAATTGGTTAGGAGGATCTGAAACACTTTGGCGCATCCACGCCAACACCTGGACGCCATTCCATATCCCAGTCACTGAGGAAAAACTCCCCAACGGCAACATCCTCATCTACACTTACACTCAGTGGAAAAAAGAGAAACAAAACTTCCCCCTACCCAAACTCCTAAGCTCCATCACCGCCTACAATTCTGACAAAACCCACGTCCTCGGCACCATCAATTTCCACTACCCAAGAGCCAAACATGACGAAGTCGCCGGCATTCAAGTCACCGGCAGCGACGGCCGAACCGCCTTCATGCAACACCACATAGGCAAAAAATCCCCCATCAAACTCACCTCTGCAACCCGCCCTGGCATTCCGTCTACTTCCTACTCCTCCCACGACACCACTCTCAACACAATCACCAAGCCCGACGGTAGAGTCCTCACCACAGAATACAACTCCCAAGGCAAGGTCTCCGCCCAATATGCCCCAGTCGGCCCCAATGGAGAGAAGTGCCCCATCGGACGCTACGAGTATCAAGACAACCTTACCATCTTCTACGACGCCGAAAACAACAAAATTCACTACCGCTACGATGCTGACAAAAAGCTCACCTCCATTGAAACTTTTCAGGGCAATACCCTTTATCGCATCGACCGCCTCACATGGGATCCGGTTACTGGTAATCTCACCCGCAAAACCATCGAAGACCAAACCGGCACACCCATTCAGATCACAGAATATCAATACGATAAGAACCAAAATCCCATCCTGGAAAAAGTGGGAGACGGCAAAGAGTGGCGTACCATCACGCGCACCTACTCCGAAGATGGCTTCAACCTTAAACTTACAGAAACCGACCGCCCAGGCAAACGCATTTGCTATACCTACGTTCCAGGCACAAATCTTCTCGCCTCCGAATTCATCTACCAAGACAAAACCATCCGGAAGCGCACATTTCACACCTACGACAATTGCGCCATCTGCATCAAGACGATCACTGACGACGGCAACACAGACAACCCTAATGACCTACAAGGAGTCACATATAGAAAGATCACCACCATCACCCCTAAATACTCTACCCCTTGCTTCGGCCTACCGGAAATCGTAGAAGAAAAAACTATCAATCCAGCCAGCCAAGAAATCCTCCTCCATAAAACCCATTACACTTACACCCCATTCGGCAAAATTCTCCAGGAAGACCATTACGATGCCAACAATACCCACCACCACACCATCACCAACACCTACGACGCCCAAGAACGCCTCATCTCAACAACAGACCCTCTTGGCAACGCAACCCACTTCACCTACGACGCCAGCTACAATCTCACCTCCATTACCGGCCCCAAACCCGATCAACACAAAGAGATCACCTACGACAAGGCTAACCGCCCTATTCGCATCGCAGACTGGCAAACCAACGGCACCATTCTCATCCTCGAAAAAAAATACGACAAACTCGGCCGCCTCATCGAAGAGATCGACGCCTGCCAAAACTCAACCCATTTCACTTACGATACCCTTGGAAGAGTTATCTCTATCCAGTACCCAGACGGAGCCACCGAGCACAAAGCATACGACACCCTTGGCAACCTGATCCAAGAAACTGATCCCAAAGGCTAAACCACAACAAAAACCTACAACGTCTTCGGTCAAACCACCTCTATCCACCACCCCAATGGCTCCGAGGAGCATTTCACCTACAACATATGCGGCACGCTTAAAACCCATACCGATACAAACGGCTGTACAATCACCTACACATACGATGTTTTCGACCATCCCATTGAAGAGACCTACCTATTTAACAACCAAATCCTCAAAACAATACAAGCCGCCTATACCCCCTTTTGCCAACTCAGCGCAACAGATGGCGAGGGGAGTACCACTCGCTATACCTACGACTTTAATGGCAGAAAAATAGCTGAGACAACCGGAACAAAAACCACCCGTTTCACATACGATTCATTCGGAAACCTCGAAAAAACAGACCACGAAACTTTTGAGCAAATCGAAGAGCACGACCAATTAGGTCGACTCATTTCCAAAATCCTTGAATTAGACACAATCCAATTCCAAGAACAGTACGCCTATGACGAAGCCTCCAACCCTACCCATCGCATCACCTCCCACGGAGCCTTTGAGACCCTCTACAACACCCAAGGAAAACCCCTCTCAGAAACAAATCCCTTGGACCATCAAACAACACATGCCTATCACTTCGATGACCAATACCGCGAAATCACGACCGATGCTAACCAGATCCAGACAACCCGCATTCATAACAACAGAGGGCGCGAAACCACATGCACCAAAACAACCCCCCAGGGAGACATCCTCTCCAAAAGTGAAAGCAGCTATGACCTCAATGGCAACCTCACCACTCTGATCCATTACGTTTATGGCCCCGAGATCATTAAAACCATTACCCACACCTGGGAATACGGCCCCCAAAATCGCCTAGAGCGCTTCATCGAAGCAGGAGAAAAAGAAACCCGTTACCTCTACGATGAAAAGGGTCGGCTCAAAACACTCATCAAACCCAGCGGAATCCAATTGCATCATGAATATGATCCTCTGGGTCGTCTTATCCGATATTTTTCCATAGACTTTGACTATCACTACACCTATGATCGCAACGACCGACTTCTTTCCGTCTATGACTCCATCTCCAATACAACCACAACACGCACCTACAACGCATTCGGGGATATCATTCAAGAAACACTTGGCACGAGATTGACTTTTTCCAATACCTATGACAACCAGGGCCGTCGAACACAACTCAACCTACCCGATAACTCCACGATTGCCTACGCTTATCAAGGCGCCTTCCTTCACCAAGTCAACCGCAACAGGAATACATTCATCTATAAAACCCGAGATCTGGAAGGATGTCTCCTAGAACTCGAATTGCCCGCCCAGCTTGGCGCCATCACCATGACAAGGGATTCACTTTCCCGCATCGCGACCCTCATCTCCCCCACGTACAACTCCCGATTTCCCCAAGATGCCTATGACCCAGTTGGCAATCTCCTGCGTTACACTTACAAAGATTCCTTAGGTACAGTCGATTGCACCTATACCTACGACCAGCTCAACCAACTCATCTCAGAAAACGAACACACCTATCTCTTCGACTCCCTTCATAACCGTCTTAAAAAAGATAACACACCCCATACCATCAACGCTCTCTGCCAAATTCTCCACGACGGCGATACAACCTACGGATACGACCCCGACGGCAACCTGATATTCGATCGACAATGGCGTTATACCTACGATACCCAGGATCGCCTGATCGCTCTTGAAGGCGAAACAATGCGCATCGAATATACCTATGACCCCTTCCATAGACGCCTCTCCAAAACAGTGTTTACAAACAACAAACGCACCCATTATGAACGGTACCTTTGGGATGGCGACAATGAAATTGGAACCATCGACGAAAAAGGGAAGATCACCCAGCTTAGGGTATTAGGGGAAGGTCTCGGCGCAGAGATTGGAGCGGCTGTACTCTATGAACTAAACGGCAAAACCTACGTCCCTATCCACAACCACAGAGGAGACCTCGTCGTCCTGATCGACGCTAAAACCCAAAAACCTGTAGAAACCTGCCGCTATACCGCCTTTGGAGAAGAGTTAACCCCTGCACATATTTCTCCTTGGCGCTTCTCCTCTAAACGCATTGAAGAAGAAAGAGGCCTCATCTTCTTTGGCCGCAGATATTATCTTCCGGCGCTTGGTAGATGGATCACCCAGGATCCCCAAGGCTTCGACGATGGCCCCAATCTTTACGCCTATCTAAGCAATTGCCCTCTTATCTCCGTTGATCCCTATGGTATTATGGGGTTTGACTATTGGTCCTTGCATGATGATTACATGCAGAATACGCGTAGAGCTTTAGGGAATGTATTTGGATATGGGCTGCCAAAAGATTATTCTAGCTTTGAAAACCCATTTAGCAACAAATCGCGCACCTTCAATCTCAACCAAGATTTTGGCTTCAACTTCAAAGAACCCCCAATCGGAGGCTATCTATTTGGAAACGGGGTCGGCAATACCTTTGGCGATTTAAAAGAGAAGGCCTACCTGATCTCCACCTACTCTGGCTATAATACCCGTGGTGTTTACAACGCAACGCATGGACTTCCAATTGATGGACATGAGGCCTTAGCCAATTTAGACAGCCACGCGATGACCCCTCCCGTGTATCTCTACCACCAACAGTGGGATCATTATTTTGACAATGATACCACCGGAGCGCCCCTTTGGCAGAGCTGCCATAGTCAGGGGACAGTGCAAGTGAGGAATGCCCTCGAAACTTACCCGCAGGAGCGGCGAGATCGGATTATTGTGGCCGCTTTTGCTCCATTCGCATATATTTCTAAGAAACTGTGTATGGATGTAAAGCATTATGTATGTCCTTCAGATGCAATTCCCTACCGTGATTATAAGGGGAGGCGGGAGTGTAGAGATACGATCACCTATGTTCCCAAGATGCGAGATTGTAAGCAGTCGTGTCATGAATTTTTAAATCCAATTTATTTGCCTTATATTCAAAGAGAAATTGAAAATTACCAAAGATTATTAAAAAATTATGGTCGTTAATTATTTATTTTTAATTTTTTGTTTATTGACAAGCTGCTCTTTTCCAGAACCTTCGAGAAAAGAAACAGCTGAGGAGCGATTTGATCGAGAACGAGATGAAGTGGTTTATCGAGCATTGAATAGATTTATCAAAAGTATGCAGGCTAAGGGCTATCGCGCAGCAGGCATAGGAGAAGGGTTGGATCATAGTGGTGATAGGGAGAAAGAGAAGCAAAATTATTTGGAGGTTACTTTTGATATTGAATGTTTGCCCAGTATAGATTTTGCAAGACAGGTTGAAGTTGAGGCCCTTCAAACATTTCAAAAATATATTAATGAAGAAGAGGGGATTCAGGATTATGTAGTTGAATATCCCTTTCCGATTAAATTTTTAAATATCGCTTTTATTAGTAAAATTCGAGACAAAGATCTTTGTATGGTAAGTAACTTTAGAGAAGAGATTTACTATTGTAAAGATGAGCCTGGAAAACCCCTCCAAGGACCGTTAATTGAAGTTCATAGTGAATCATATGAGGATGCAGTGCGTATTCTGAGTGAACAACCTCACATTGTTCCTTGAGCGGGAGATATTGATCTGCTCGTTCGGCTTGTATTATTTGTTGTGCAGCTATTTTTTCTCCACATAACAGGCAATGCCTACACGTGTGCATTGATTCCATTGAGATGACTTGAGAGTTAGCTCTCCTCTTGCAATTTGCTTACCATCTTTAATTTCACTGGATAAACGACCCCATAACCCAGCAGCTCGTTTTGAAGTTATCAAAAAATCATTATGATCCAAAAATGAAAAATTAATGTCGGTCACCTCAAAATCTATTTCAGCTACAAACGCAATTTTTACCTCATCTTTGTTGAACGCAAGTAAGCGTCTAAAGAATCCATCTTTCCAGAAAGGCACTATCGTGATAAGAGCCATTGATCGGGGAGAAGTTCGTGCAGTTTTTGCGAGCTATGATCCATAATGCGGCGCATGATGTCTTCCAGATATTCTTGTGGATCTATCCCCAGTCTTCTGCATGTCTGCACCAAAGAGAAAAGCACTGCTGCAGCCTTCCCTCCATTCGGACTACCGACAAAAAGCCAGTTCTTCCGCCCGATTGCCAGGGGTCTCACTGCCCTTTCTGCAGTATTATTGTCGAAACGCGCATCCGCATGCCGGGTATAATTCTTGAGATAGGGGATCAGCCCGCAGAAATATCCCAAAGCTTGCCTAAGTGCCGATTTCGGTGTATCTTTACCTGCTAAAAGACGCCCCTTTACCCGCTCAGTCAGTTCATCAATGATTGGAACTTCTTTTTCTTGCCGGATGCGGAGTCTTTCTTCAGCCGAGCGTCCCCAGGCAATCCTTTCGAGCATGAAAAGATAACGGATCTTACGCAAAACCCATTCCCTAAAAGGAGGGTCTGTTTGCGCTTCAAAAAACTTGCGGCGGACATGCGACCAGCAGGGACACCAAATGATCTCTTTTTTCTGGGCTAAAATCTCGTATGCCCCATATTTATCCGAATGAACGCAACCCAAATAGCCTTTCAAAATTTCAAAGGCGTTTTCATGGCACCGGCTTTGTTTAAAGTCGTAAAGCTGATAACCCGATCCATCGGCCAAAACCCACATGTAGGTGGTCTTGGCTTTTTCTTTTTCCCGCATCTTAAGAGGGCTTTCGTCTATGAAAAGAACGCTTCCTCCCATAATCTTGCGACGCATTTCATCGTAGAGAGGCTCCAGCTCTATGCCGATGCGGACTACCGATTGGGAGAGGAGCTTACGGCTGATCTTCAGACCGTTTCTCTCATACATTTCACTGATGCGGTAAAGGGGCATGTGGTCGGCAAATTTTTGAGTGATCACAGCGGCTAGAAAGCTCTTCCGCGCGGCATTTGGGGATGATGCTTGAAGGAAGTTCTGCTGTGAAGATGCCGGCTTCCTCTTTTTGGGGATGGGCATACTTGGGGCGGATAATTTCCTTTATAAAGTAGCTGCCGGGCTTGAAAGCAAGCTTATGATTGACCTCTTCCCCGATTTTGACAAGCTTTTCTCCTGTTTCAGGGCAGACTTTTTTTTCTTCAGGAAGATCGAGGATGGTTTGCTCTACAGGAAGATCGGGAGGAAGAGTGATGGCTTCTTCTCCCTTGCGATTAGGCTTTTTTCTTTTGTGGGCAGGAACGTCTTGGACTTCTTCCTGCGGTTTTTCTACTTCAAAGCCTGCAAATGTCAGTTGCTCTGCATTAACTTGGGAAACATTACGTTCAGATTTTTTGCCAAACAGGTATTTTCGAAACCATTCGAGTTGTTTTTTTAGATAGATATTTTCCTGTTCAAGCTGAATATTTTTGATCAAAACTTCTTCATAAGAAATGGCTTCAGGTGCTGTCATGAGAAGCATTTTAGCACAAAAGCTTCTATTTTCCGAGAGAAAAACGCTTCTGGATGCGTTTTGGAATGACTCCTTCCAAAAGAAGCATAAAGCTTCTGCGATCCAGGGTTGTCTGGCTTCCCCATTTCCAGGAAAAGGTCCCTTGCTCCAATCTTTTGAACCAAATCACAAAGCCGTCGCCATCCCAGAAGAGCACTTTCATATGGTCTTTTCTACGATTGAGAAAGATGAAAAAAGCGTCGGAATAAAGTTCTCCAGGGAAAAGTTCTTCAATAATTGCGCTTAACCCTTCAAAGCTTTTTCTCATATTCATGGGATGTTGATAGAGGAAAAGCCGGGCATGGCCGGGCAGTGTCAACATTTCAATTCTCTCAAGACTTGAAAAGCTCTTTTGAGCGTAGGCGACTCAATGCGCATGCGGGCGCCTTGGCACTCAATGTCTATAGTGCATCCTTTTTGGTCAGTCAGTTCAGTAAAGCTGCTGCGGTCAATTGTATTTGGAAAAAGGCGCCGCCTCCAGTAGTGGAATAGATGGGAAGCAATAGAATTCTCCTCGCACCAGCGCTGAATCGATAGCCCGCTTGCTTGTTGCGATTGAATTCTACCAACCCATGCTTCTCGTTGCTCTTGTGAAAAGGGTTTGCCCATAACTGCTCCTTTGGTTTGAAAATCAAAAGAGTGCTTCAAGAGAGAGCTTTTTAAAAGATGGGTTCTTTAGACGGATACCAGCA
>JAFIGI010000035.1 GCA_020831465.1 Chlamydiales bacterium | reverse complement strand
CGACCAGGTAAAAGATCACGTATTCGTTCCCATTGATCATCTCTCAGTGCATATCTTCTCATATACCAGCCAATTTGGCTGATAATCATCTGCAATATTCATGAGAAATTCAATCAATTTTTCAATTGACGACACGCCCTGATACCAATAATCGAAAATAAATGCATAAATTCAGGTCAGCATAACCGGCCATCTTTACAAGATCGTTTCTTGCTCATATTTAAAAATATGAGCTTCAAAATGATCTTGTAAATCTAACCGATTCTGCAACCTTACTTTATGCATTTATTTTCGATTATTGGTATGAGGAGTGGTGGACGATCCCATCCTGCGCCGTCTCGGAATAGCGAGTTTTGAGTGAATAACTGAAAGACATAAGACAAAGTATACATCTTCTCCTTGAATAGAAAAATACGAATAAGTATTTGAGTGAAGAAAGGGAGGATTGAAACATGACTTTGAAGAAAGATTCAGCGACCTCGAACGGCGTCGATGTCAAAGCGCTGCGGGAAACATGTGATGTGCTAAAGAAAAACCCCGAACTGGGACAATCCTATTTCCGGGTACACAATACTTGGGAGGAGGGGGGGCAAAACCGCGTAAATGTCTCAAATTTTTATGCGGCGGGCGAAGAACAGGTGCGTAAGACTCCCTACAAACTCCAAGCCGATGAGCCGCCTGCCCTTCTTGGCCATGACAAAGGGCCGAACCCGGTCGAGTATTTGCTCGCAGCTCTTTCGAGCTGCATGACGACCTCGATCGTCTACCATGCGGCAGCGCGCGGGATTGAGATCGATTCACTTGAATCCGATTTTAAAGGGGATCTCGATTTGCGTGGTTTTTTAGATCTCTCTAAAGAAGTGCCGAAGGGATATCAAAAAATCGAGGCGATATTTCGCGTCAAAACCGATGCTTCGGTTAAGGAGATCGAAGAACTCTACAAGTTCTCGCCCGTTTATTCCATGGTTTCGAAATCCGTTCCAATAGAAGTCAAGATTGTGAAGGAATAAGAATGGCATTCAATTTGCTTGTGGGAAAGTGAGGCGATCATGCGAAAAATCTTGTTCTTGGTCTTTATATGCGGTTTTGGGGAGGGAGGCTACACCCAGTGTATCGATTTCGAGACTGCATGGGAGAGAGTAGTCAACTTTGCCCCTGCGCTTGCTGGAGCCGATGCCACAATATGGGTGCTTGAGGGAGAGCAGCTTCAAGCCTCTCTGCTGCCGAATCCGGTATTGGGAATTGTGTCGGAAGATCTAGGTATTTCCTCAAGAGATACTGCAGATGTCGAGACTCCAGAAACGACGTTCAGAATCGAGCAGCTCATCGAACTCGGAGGGAAACGGACTGCTCGCATCGAGTTTGCGGCTTCCCAAACGCGGGCCGCCTACTGGGAAGCGTTGATCAAAAGAGGAAACGCCTATTTGGAGTTGACTCGCGCCTTTATAGAAGCCCGGCGAGCTGAAGAAAAATGGAAAATCGCCTCTGCAAGGCTTGAGGTCCGTGAACATCTTTTGGAGGCTGCGAAAAGAGAAGTCCAAAACGGGAAGTCTTCTTCGATCAGAGAGAAAAAGGTTCGGATCGAGATGATGGCGGATCGGCTCGCATTAAGGGAAGCTTTCTCAGCATACGAGCAGGCGAAGATCCGTCTTGCTGGATTGTGGGGAAGCGCCTGCCCTGACTTCGAAAGTGTCGCGTTTGATCTCTTTTCGTTCGCCCCCCCTCCCTGTGAAGCGGAGGCTCAAGGAGCTTTTTATCAGACGCCTGATTATTTGTTAGCGCTTCAAATCGTCAGATCGGCTGAGAAAAATATCTCACTGCAAAAAGCGTATCGTGTTCCTGACGTGAATCTCATAGGAGGCTACAGGAGATATCACGATTTCCCCGCCGGAGGGTGGGTGGTGGGGATCGAGATTCCTCTTCCACTTTTCAATCGTAACCAGGGAGCGATTATGAGCGCGAATTGCGGCCTCTCTCAAGCCCAATACGGACTTCAGGAGATGACTCAGATGCTCCAAGAGAAAATCGCGACAACGTTTAGAAGGGTAGCGGCCGCCTATGAAGAGATCGAAGAGATGAGCATCTACGTTTTGAAAGAGGCCGAAGAGACCTTATGCCTGATGCAAGCCGGGTATGAGAAGGGAAAATTTAACTATAACGATCTTCTGGATGCACAAAAAACAGTTTATGATTTCCAGGAGCAATATATCGACTTATTATCCGAATATCATCTGAACAGAGCGGAACTCGCTCGCTTAAGTGGCATTAAAATATGAAGAAGAAAGTAACGATCATCTGTTTGCTTGGATTAGCCGGAATTCTTGAGGCGCATGGCCATGGACACCACCATCACGACCATGAACATCAAGAATTTCAATGGACCTCGGAGAAGAGTCTCAACGCCGAGGTTGAGCTCGAGTTTGCCGGCCCGGGAACGATTCAAAAGTTCAGCAGAGTTTCGGGAAAGATCGTTGCTCACCCGGACCATCTTGCTTATGTGATTCCCAAAGCGGGTGGAACGGTCTTTTCTATTGAAAAAAATCTCGGCGACCCTGTGCAGAAGGGGGATGTGCTCGCAGTAATCGAGAGCAAAGAGGTTGCGGAAGCGAAAACCCATTATCTTCTTGCAGAGAAAAAAGCGGCTCTCAAAAAAGAGCTCTTAAGAAGAGAGGAGAGCCTTCGCGGAATCGCCGCCGGTAATGACTATCTTGAAGCAAAATTGGCAAGTGAAGAGGCCGATATCGAATATGAATGTGCTCTGCAAATTCTATACAATCTAGGGTTTTCAGATTACGAAATCGCTCGCTTGCGCGAAGAGTCTCCTTTGCAGCGCCGTTTTTATACTCTGAGAGCGCCTCTCAGCGGTAAGGTCATCGACCGGAAATTAACAATCGGCGAACATGCCGATGAAGAGATTCAAGCCTTTACCGTTGGGAATTTCGAGAAAGTGTGGGTTGAAATGCATGTTCCGGAAAACGATATCCGCCATTTGAAAGAGGGGCTCGATGTCAAAATCGCCTCAGCAGCAGGAAGAGAGGCAAGCGTTCGCCTCTGCCAATTCAGCCCTGCCATTTGTGAAGAGACGCGGATGGCCAAAGCGATCGCCGTCATGGATAATCCCGACGAGAAGTGGGCCCCCGGGCAGTATGTCAATGCATCCATCCGGACGAAAACCCTTGAGCTGCCTATGGTCGTGCCGCGCGAGGCCGTTCAGAAGTTGAAGGGGGAGGATTATCTTTTTGTGCAGTGCGGCGATAATTTCGAACCATGCAAAGTGAAACTGGGCAAGATGGATGAAAAAAACGTCGAGATTGTATCGGGCCTAAACGAGGGCGACTGCTACGTTGCAGGAAACGCTTTTTGCTTGAAGGCCGATTATGAAAAAGAAGAGGTGGAGCATAATCACTGATGATAGAAAAAATCCTCCGCTTTTCGATTAACAACCGTTTTCTTGTGATCATGCTCACCTGCATCTTCGGAGCGTACGGTCTCTATTCGCTCCGCAATCTCCCGATCGATGCGGTGCCCGACATTACCAACCAGCAAGTCCAGATCAACACGGTCGCTTCAGGCCTTTCTCCCTATGACGTTGAAAAGCAGATCACATTTCCGATTGAAAATGCGATTGCAGGGATTCCAGGTCTTGAGTCGAGCCGCTCTATCTCGCGAAGCGGATTTTCTCAAGTGACGGCAATCTTCCGCGAAAATGTCGACATTTATTTCGCGCGCCAGCAGCTAAGTGAACGTTTGATTGAAGCAAAGGAGTTTTTGCCGGAAGGGGTCGAGGCGAAAATGGGGCCGATCTCGACAGGCCTTGGAGAGGTATACATGTGGTCGGTTGAGTACGCCCATCCAAAAGGGGAGGGCGCTGAAACAAGGGAGGGCGAACCGGGCTGGCAAAGCGACGGCTCTTACTTAACCCCCGAAGGGCTTTTGCTCAAATCCGATGTCGAGCTCGACTCCTATTTGCGCACGGTCCAGGATTGGATCATCCGTCCCCAGTTGAAATCTGTGCCGGGCATCGCTGACATCGACTCGATCGGCGGATATGTACGCGAATACCACATCATGCCCCGTCCCGACCAAATGATCGCTCTCGGCGTCAGCTTTTCTGATCTTGCGGAAGCAGTGGGAGCGAACAATCTGAACTTGGGGGCAGGCTATCTTGAACTCAGGAGCGAAGCTTATATCGTCCAATCTGACAACCGCGTCAAAAACATCGACCAAATCAAACAGATCGTCGTGACTGTAAAAAACGGAACGCCAATCCATATCGAAGATGTTGCGGATGTCGGAATCGGAGAAGAGATGCGCACGGGAAGCGCCAGCAAAAACGGGCGCGAAACGGTCATTGGGACGGCGATGATGCTGATCGGGGCCAATAGCCGGACCGTCTCTTCGGCCGTACATGAAAAGCTGACGGAGATTAAAAAAAGCCTTCCTGAGGATGTGAAGATCGAGACGACGCTCAACCGCACCAAGCTGGTTGACGCGACGATCAAGACCGTTGGACTCAATCTCTCTGAAGGGGCGCTGCTCGTCATTCTTGTCCTCTTTTTGATGCTGGGCAATTTCCGAGCCGCTTTGATCACCGCGCTTGTCATTCCTTTAGCGATGCTGATGACTGCGATCGGGATGGTTCAATTCAAGATCAGCGGCAATCTAATGAGTTTAGGCGCCCTTGACTTCGGCTTGATCGTCGATGGGGCGATCATCATTACGGAAAACTGCCTGCGCCGGCTCGGGGCGCGGCAGAAAAGGTTGAATCGGCTCTTGACCGTGCGGGAGCGCAAAGATGAGATTATCGCCGCTTCGAAAGAGATGATCCAGCCGACTGTATTCGGGCAGGCGATCATCATTATCGTCTACCTCCCTATCCTGGTTCTACACGGCGTTGAGGGGAAGATGTTCCACCCCATGGCGATGACCGTGATTTTAGCGCTGATCGGGGCCTTTATCCTTTCGCTTACCTTCATTCCGGCGATGATTGCGACCTTTGTCTCACGAAAGGTTGCCCACAAAGAGATGACACTTTTGCGCAAGATCAAGGAGGGCTATTTCGAGCTTCTGAAAAGGACCATGAACTATCCTCTTCCCTCTCTTGCTTTTGCTACTGCTTTGATTGTTGCGGCAGGCGTTCTCTTTGTCAATCTGGGTCAAGAATTCGTTCCTTCCCTCGATGAGCGCGATCTCGCAATGCACGCGATGCGCGTTCCTAGTATCTCCTTGAACAAGTCAAGCAAAATGCAGCATCAAGTTGAGTCGGCTTTGACGCAGATTCCCGAAGTCGCCTACATCTTCTCCAAGACCGGCACGGCCGAGATGGCATCCGATCCCATGCCCCCAAACGTTTCGGATACGTTTATCATGCTCAAAGCGCAAAAGGAGTGGCCCAATCCGCAGTTGAAGAAGCACGAGCTCATCCACAATATTGAAACTGCCCTCGCTAACCTTCCCGGAAACCTCTATGAGTTCACCCAGCCGATCGAAATGCGTTTCAACGAGTTGATCGCGGGCACGCGCGGCGACCTTGCTATCAAAATTTATGGGGACGATTACGGAGAGCTTGAGAAGATCGGGACACAAGTCGCCCACCTTCTTAAACATATCCCCGGCTCGGAGGATGTGAGTGCGACACAAGCACAAGGACAGCCCACGATCGACTTTGAGATCAAACGCGACGCCATTAGTCGGCTTGGCTTGAGTGGGCAGGATGTATTCGATGTGATCTCGACCGCCATCGGCGGGCGCGAAGTGGGCATGATCTTTGAAGGCGACCGTCACTTCGACCTCTTCATCCGCCTCCCGCAAGAGGAACGGCACGAGATCGCCACTCTCGAGAATCTGCCGGTGATCCTCCCTAACCGCGCGCAATACGCCTATGTGCCTCTCAAAGAGGTTGCGACGCTCAAGATGCGCGAGGGAGTCAACGAAGTCAACCGCGAGAATGGCAAACGGGTCTACATCGTACAAAGCAACATCCGCGGGCGTGACCTCGGCTCGTTTGTGCGGGAGGCTAAAGAGCGCGTAAACAGCGAAATTAAACTCCCTCCCGGCTATTGGATTTCGTGGGGCGGCCAGTTCCAGAATCTCGAATCGGCCCGCAAACAGCTGCTCGTCCTTATCCCGCTCTGTTTTATCGTGATTTTCTTTCTCCTCTACAGCGCCTTGCATTCGGTCAAGCTAGCACTTTTGGTCTTCACGGGAGTGCCTCTCGCCATCACGGGAGGTGTGGCTGCCATCTGGCTGAGGGGGATTCCCTTTTCGATCTCAGCGGCGGTTGGGTTTATCGCCCTGTCGGGGATCGCCGTGCTCAATGGGCTTGTGATGGTCACCTGCATTTCCCAGCTGATCAAGAGAGGGATGCCGCATAAAAAAGCGGTGATGGTCGGGGCGATTACGCGCTTGCGGCCGGTCTTGATGACAGCGCTTGTCGCGTCGCTCGGCTTTATACCGATGGCTCTCTCAACCGGCGCGGGAGCCGAAGTGCAGCGGCCGCTTGCCACGGTCGTCATCGGCGGACTGATCAGCTCGACGCTGCTCACCCTTTTTGTGATTCCGGTCTTCTACGCGAAATTCCTGAAGAAGAAGGGATAATCTACTCATTTTCTTTTGCTTTAACTTCAGAGGCGATCTCTTCGAGAAATTCGGAGATGAGCTCGACATCGGCTCGATCGAGCCCGACATTGATCCGTAAAACTCGTGCTTGGCCGCTTACAGGATCCATAATCACTGTATAATTTGTATGCGGGAATCCAAAGCTCGAACGGCTGTGAATGGTTTGATTATTTTCGTGAAATTTTTTGATTAAGCGTTTGGACATTGTCATCGCGTTTAATCCCTTGACTGGGTTCTGGTTCTTGACGTCGATAAAACTGGCATCCATTTCCTTTGAAGCGGTACTCACACTGACGAAAGGATTCTTTCCGGACAATAGTTTGCTTGGAACGCGGTCTAAAACCGCACGCGTATTTTGAAAAATAGTTCGCCTATAATCCTCCATCTCCTCAAAAGCATATTTATTGGCTAGGCAAAACCAACGCATGCTCAACAGATCGGTTTTGAAAAGGGGATCTGTCGTTAAGGAATCGAAAGCCTGCCAATAGTCGTCACCGTTGTTCACAATGTAAAAAGGGGAACCATAGTAGTTATCCATGCCGAGCATATCAAATTTTTGACCGCTTCGGAAGAAGATAAAGTTCAATCTGCCTTCCGCAATCTCCTCGGAAAAGTGCTCCAAGAGCTTCGTAGCTCGATCGGAACGGACGAAGTCGATTGTTTGATCGACAGAGACGGTGAGCCGCTGAGTGTCAGGCTTTGCCTGGAATAATCCTTCGACCTCTCCAATGATGTCGACCGGTTCGTAATGGGTGACTTTCAAATCGATATTCACATTATGGTTGAACTCGCCGGCATAGAGGTCGATAGCTTTAACTTCAGGATTTCCGATAATTTCCTCAGGTGTGCGATTTTCTCCGACTACATGCACCTCCTCGAAATAGGTTCCCTTCGAAATCACGCGTTCAGGAACCCCTCCGGTCGTTTGCATGACCGCCATATTTACACCGGCAAAAACATTCATGGCCGATTTCCCAACTCCGACTTGCAAGTCGCCGCGCAATTCTTCTGGAACATGAATCAGCCTTCGGCTATAGATTTCACTGAAATCTTCTTCCTTAAACGGAGCGGCGACAGACAATAGGGTTGAGAGTTCTGCCTGTGCGAGCTCCATCGACTTTGCGAAGGCGACACGCGCTTCGAAAGAGGCCTCGACAGCATTCATATTATGCTGTGCTTTAGCCAAATGCTGCATGAAGCGGAAGAGAGTCGATTGAACAAGCATCCGTATATCTGGATTGTCTTGAAGCTCCTTCCATTTCTTATCGGAAATTTCGTTCAAAAGGCCTTTGAAAAGGTTTAGGGTTGCTCTTCCTTGGATCGCCACCTCTGGATGAGCAGAGATGAGTTTTTCATCCTCTTCAAGCCGCCGGGCGAACTCTTGAAAGAGGCGCGAGTCGGTAAGATCGCTTTTGTTAGGATAGTAAAGAACGTTCTTACCGGAGGGGGCATAATCTACAATCTCTAAATCGGTTCCTAAATATCTTCTCTCGATTTCGAGCAGATTTTGCAGGTCGATATGTTCGAAGATCGTACTTCGCGCATGTACGGCTCCTAGACGCGTTCCCGTTTTATTTAAAAAGTGTTCGAGGATTATGGTGCGCCCCGTTAGTACCTCTTGGGGACCCATCGAACCGATGATTTCCTTCCTACCCTGGAGGGCTTTGAAATTTTCCGGTTGGTTCAACATGGGGAGAATGGAGACGACTGGGACCCCCTTTGCTTCGTGGCGTGAAATGCACGTCATATTGGCGCGGATGAGCGCTTTCAATTCTTCGCGTGTAAGTGCAAGGCTGGGATAGGCTTCGTTAATTTCGTCGGCTGCCTTGTCGAGAGCTTTTTCGATCTTTTGCTCCAATTCCGCTTTTTTCTCTTGAAATAACGTTTCCCGGTCTTCTTCAGATGAAACTAGAATCAAATCGCCGATTTCATCGGTGAAATCGAAAAGTATGGGCGGTTCAAGAGGTTTCGAAAAATCTCCCTTTTCCAAATACAGGGACATAGAATCGGCAATTTTTTCTCCCCACGCCTCTTCCGTCGATTCAGAGGGTTTTGAATTGGTGATAACCGAAAAAGAGATAGGTAACAGACTTTGACACTCTTTTGTATCCAATAGCAGAAAGCCAACCTGGCTGTTTGGAACAAACGCCTCTTGTAGTGTGGGAGTGAAATACTTTTCAAAAATGCTATACTCCCTATGGTAGGTTTGATCAGTAAAAAAACCTAAATGGGATTCAAAGGGGTTTTGTCCAACATTATACCGTTCGATCGGCGCCGCCTTAGCAAGATACTGGAGGACAAGAAAAGAGATTTGCTTTTTCAAGATGGGATCGGTTGTCCGGTTGTAGACGTTCATCATGAGGCCCATATTTAATTGCCATTCGAATTCATAGGAAATGATCTTTTTACGGCCTACTAGCAATCCTTCGAGACTAAGATTAGGCTCTCTTTGATGGATTAGCTGTAGGTATTCAGAATAGTTAACCAAGGAAGCCAACTTGCGTACTTCGCTGCTGCACTCCTTTAGTAATGAAACCACATCTTCAGGGATCTTTTCACCACGCCGCTCAGCCAAAACGACAAGGTTCTTGAGTTCTTGTGTCGCGACAATGTGCTCACGTGCCCATTGGGGCATCTCAGACTTAGTCGATAACGAATACCAGGTATAGATCCGCCCAGCGAGAGCGCCTGTTTGAGGTTTAACGGCTTCCAGAGTCTCCTTGGCCCGTTCCACAGCACCTTTTAATTCAACGGGTTTTGAATTCATTAAATCTAATTAAAAGTTGTTATAATAATAATTATAACAAACGATAAATTAGTTTAATATATATTATTTAAATATTTTATAAAATCAATTAAAAGGTTGGCGTCAGCCGGATCTAGCCCCGGGTTGATCCGGATAGTTCGAGGTGCCCCTTCAGGAGAACCATAAGGTAGGAAATTTGGAGAGAGGAAGCCGAAACCTGGCTTCATATAGACTTTTCTCTTTGAAGCAAGAAAAGTGTCAAAAAAGGCTTTTTGAATTTGGTAGAAAACATTTAAATCCCCAAGGAGCTTAATGTCGATAAAACAGGGGTCGATTCCTTCTTCAAAGGTGCTGATAGAGATGTCGGGGTTGCTACCCGGTTGTAACTCCTTCGGTATACGCTCCAAAATGGAACGGGTATTGCGAAATATCAGCCCACGATGCTCCTCCATTTCCTCAAATGCATAGCGGTTTGCCAGGCAAAACCATTGCATGCTGAGGGGATCGGTTTCGAAAGAAGCCTCGTTAATGAGGGCATTGAACGGCTCCCAATAGGGATCGTTGTTGTGGATCATATAAAATGGCGAACCGTAGTAATTATCCATTCCGAGCATGTCGAACTTTTGACCGCTGCGTATAAAGAGGATATTGAGCAGCCCGGCTTCGATCTCCTTCGAAAAGTAATCTAAGAAGGCATGAGCTTTTTTGGATTGAACAAAATCGATTGTGGAGTCGAGAAGGACCGTCAACCTCTCCGTTTTAGGTTTGGATTTGAGAAGTGCCGAGACGTCACCTATGGGGTTGCGTGCATGGTAGATAGTATGGGAAGCAGCTCTATTGACATTCGGATTGAACTCGCCTACAAAAACATCGACAACGGGAATCTCTGGATTCTCGAGAACTTGATCCAGAGTATTTTCTTCTTTGATGAGAGATGTTTGCTCATGATAGATACCGGGCATCATTGCCGTATGGGCTTTGCTTTTCCCGCTCGCCTTTGGAGCTAATGTGAGAGTTGCCGCAAAAATGTGCATTGCCGATTTCGCGACTCCTGCTTTGATAAACGGGCGCAAGTTTTTCGGAATATGCTTGAGCTTAGAAATATAAATCTTACTAAAATCATCCTTTCTGAAAGGGGAAGTCAAGACTAAGATCGATGCGACCTCAGAGAAGATTAGCTCCAATGCAGTCGTAAAATGAGCGAAATCCTCCACCTCGTAAGTCGCTCTGGCGATGTGATGGGAGAGACGGACCAAGAAGTTTTGAAGAAGTTCCCGTGTTTCGAGGTTTTGATTGAGCTCATCCCATTTTTGATCATCGATTTCAAAGAGGAGGCCCTCGATAACCTGTGCGGCTGCGCGGATAAGAAGGGCTCTTTCAGGAGTGACTTTGGTTGCCAGATCGATAAACTTCTGAAAAAGCACCATACGCGTGAGGTCGAGTTTGCTTTTCAAATAAAGGGCATTCAACCCC
Organism: Chlamydiales bacterium; assembly: GCA_020831465.1. Taxonomy (GTDB): domain Bacteria; phylum Chlamydiota; class Chlamydiia; order Chlamydiales; family JAAKFR01; genus JAJACP01. Next base: position 8,131 of record JAFIGI010000035.1, on the reverse strand, counting down.
TTAGGTGCATACGTGACTGATTTGTGCGTTGATCCGTTCAGCAAGCGGCTTTTTTCGAGAAAAGTGTTGAAATCGAGCAGACGGAAGAGGGTCTCGCGCGCCCGCACAGCTCCCAGACGTAAACCCGTAAGGTTGATAAAGCGAGCTAAGTAACACCCATGTCCATAAAAGATTTCAGAGAAGTTCGAGCCGCAGATTTCACTATCATTATTTAGAGCGGCATAGCAATCGGGATTATGGAAGAGAGGAAGAATTTTAACAACCGGCACCCCTTTAACTTCAGAACGGCAGATTGCCATGACATTTGCCCGAATGAATGCTTCGAGCTTCTTCGGCTCAAGTCCAACATCGAAGAGCCGTGTTTTAACGGCCTGTATAACCGCTTCATTCAAAAACTCTTCCAATGATTTCATCTTCCGATTGAATTCATCTGCGTCCGTTTGGATGACATTGGCCACAAGAGAGGTGAGATCGAGCAGGATGGGCAGCTCCAGAAAGTGAAAAAAACGCCCGTTCTTGTGGGAACGCATATATTCCTCTATGACGTCCGCGATTATCTGAATCCATAGCTTGGTATTTACAGGAAGCGGCAACGTATGGAAATAAAGAGGGAGGAGTCTTTCGAAATCGACCGTGTCTGTTAAGATAAAAAGGTTCAGGCTCTGTGGAACAAAAGCTCTTTCCATTACCTCTTCAACATAGGGTTCATAGATCGTTGAAGAGCGGTGATAGGTAGCTGATTCTTGGAAAAAGCCCAATTGATATAAATTTTGGTGGCTTTTACTTTGGTTGTTGGAAATATCGGATAGGTTGATTTGAGAAGCTCGGCCCAAATACTGGAGGGCGAGAAAACCGACTTTTTCCTTTAGTTCGCTATTTTGGGTTCGTTCGTAGATCGGTATCAATAATCCCAGATTGAGGTGCCATTCGAAATCGCAGGAACGAATCGGTTGGCTGTCGGTACATGAGAGCAGACTCCAACTATTTTTCACTCTCCGCATTAAGGGGTTGAGAGGGGAAGATTCTTCAGAAGGTTTTGTGCCTGAATAACTAATCGCGTGTATGTACATAGGATAAATATATCCAAATAGGGGTTAATTTTTAATAAAAAATTTATTTTTAATGTGTTGGCAGAGCCTCGAAAAGAGGGGGATATTCATGAACTTCCTTCCTTTGATTGAGTCTAATATGAGAAGGCGTGCCGGCTCCTGATAGGAAACCGGCGTAAAAGAAAGCTAAACAACCGGCTTTTGGGCCTCTTTTGTGAGCAGCTCAAAACGCTCCTTAATGCTGAAATGCGAGTTGTGGTATGAAAGTGAGCTCAATTCGGTTCTGAACGGGTTATTCGTCCCGAAGTGGATGTTGGGATTTCTCGTGACCAGTTCCAGAGTGGTCGGGAAAAAGTTTAAGTCGTAGCCAGCATCTCTGTAGAGAGCCAGACCAAATAAATCGGCTTGGCGCTCTTGCAGTTTTTGAAAGTAAACTGAAAAGGTAAGACCACTGATCTGGAGAGGGCTTGAAGTAAAGATCTTCTCCATTTGCTTATCCATCTCATCATGATGGTGGAGCTCAAGGTGGCCCAGCTCGTGCGCCATCATAAAGGCAATCTCTTCATTTGAACGGTCCGGACTTAGGGAACCTTGGTAGAGAATAACCGTCGGCTTGTCTGAAAAAACAAAGGGCGGGACCGCTTCTCCTCCAAATGTAGTGATACTCGAGAGAATCAGGTGGTAACTCTGGGGATTAGGTACCAATGTGCCTAAGATATTCTCAGCTCGTTTAAGCCGGATCTTCGCATATTGGGAAGAGTCGTCTAATTGGTCCTTTCGCGGGGGGAAGATCCCTTCCGTCGGTGGAGGCTCGTGAGTTGCCCCAAAAGCTATAGAAACCCCCAGTAGTAACATAGAAAGCGATGAAACAAATTTATTAATCATAGTAATAGATCTCCTTTATTAATAATTTTAAATTATTATAAAAAAAATCTATTAAGATAGAATAAATTTATCTATTTTTTCGAAGCCAACAAGTGATCAGATGGTCATCGACCATACCTATCGCCTGCATGAAAGCATAGACAATAGTTGGACCTACAAAAGCCATCCCTCTTTTTTTTAGATCTTTAGATAAGGCTTTGCTAATTTCGGTCTCTGTTGGGACATCGGTCGTTTTTGTCCACCGGTTGACTATCGGTTCATAATCGACAAATTCCCAGACGTATCGGTCAAAAGAACCGAATTCCTCCTGGATTTTGAGAAAGATTTGTGCATTTTGTCGGGCAGCATAGATTTTTCCCTTGTGGCGGATGATCTCAGGATTTTGGGCGATCTGATCGAGCTCCTCATCACTCATGGCTGCGACCCGATTAGGATCAAAATTGTGGAAGAGGTGCCTGTAGGCCTCCCTACGCTTGAGAATGGTCTCCCAGCTTAAACCGGCTTGGGCGCCTTCTAGAATGAGCATCTCGAACAAGAGGCGCTCATCGTGTGTGGGTACAGCCCATTCTTGGTCATGGTAGTCGGCATAAAAAGTTTTGCCGGGTTCATTTCCAAAGCATCTATCTTTATCAGACACTACACCCTCTTTCATGCTCGAGAAGCCATTTTTTTCTGGCGACACCGCCCGCATAGCCTCCAAGTTGTCCGCTTGCTTGAATCACTCGATGGCAGGGGATAAGGATCGCCAGCTGGTTGGCGCCGTTTGCATTGGCGACGGCCCGCGATGCCGTCGGCTTGCCGATTCCGCGGGCGATTTCATTATAGGCACGGGTTTCTCCAAGCGGAATGGTTAAGAGTTCGCCCCAGACTTTTTTTTGGAAAGGGGAACCGAGCATTTCAACGGGGGTTTGAAACTGGACAGACCCCTCTCTGAAATAGGAATCTAGCTCTTTTTCGATCGAATAAAGCGGCTCGGTCCAACCCTGTTCGATGCGGTCGGCCCCTGTTATTAATTTGAGTTTTTCCACTTTACCTTTCACATCGCGGCCTTCAACAAAATCGAGCAAATAGAGTGCGTTTTGATCGGCAACCGCAATAAAAGGACCTAGAGGTGAGGAAAATTGCATTGTATAAAGCAGCGACATTTTATTACCCTGAAAATACCCTTAAGCAACCACTCGACTTCACTCTGCCAAAGGGTCCGCACTAAATTTGCCTAAAGATCCTTTTGCAAGAGGCTCTTATGAATCTAAGCTTTCTAGTGGTAGCCTAAAAGAATGCGATTTTGTTTGCAAATATATATAAAAATCGTTATCAAACTCGGAAAAAGAAACCAATTGTATATGAATGTTAAAAGAGAGACGCCGCTATTTCAAAGCTAGGTTTTTCGAGAATAAATTTTTTTCAGATATTGATAGTATATGCTCCCAGATTGAGTGGCGAAAACTTCTTTTTTTTCGATCTATCCTGCAGGCAGGGGATCGGGTGATAGATATTGGGGCGAATGTTGGTTTTTTTACCACCTTTTTCTCCCATTTTGTTGGTTCTACGGGACAAGTGGATGCTTTCGAGGCAAATCCCTATGTTTTCAAAATTTTATATAAAAGAACAAAGAGAAAACGCAATATCCGTTGCTACCAGGTCGCATTGTCGGAAGGGAGTAAGTGCAAGCTTGAAATGTATGTTCAGCCCTATATGCTTTTTTATTGCGGAACAGTTGAACCCGATATGGTGACTGCAGACCGCTTTTCGGGAAAGGCTGCGAAGATCGAAGTTCCTACGCTCTCTTTGGACAGTTTGCCCCAAACACCACCGATAAAGTTGATCAAGATTGATGCAGAAGGGCATGAAGACACGATTTTCAAGGGAGGGCACACATTATTAAAGCAAGCGAGGCCTTTTGTGGTCTTTGAATATGTGTGCAGGGATAATTTTGTTGCCCAATCGCCTCAAATTATATCCGAATATGGCTATAAATGCATTGATATTCAAACTATGCTTGAATTTGTTCCTTCTCAGGGGGAGAGGTATGTCACCGACATCATCGCAATTCCCGATGAGCACTTTTTACATTGCCAGCCTAAATTAACTTCAATTACAGAACTCACTGCCCATTAAATTAATGCAACTCCTTAAATATTCTTCCGACCTCTATCGAGCTCTTTTCGCCCGCCGGTTTTTCTATAAATGGAATAGATGGTTGCATAAGTGCAGTCTGAAGGGGCTTGGGATCGGCAACTGCGCTGAACGCAGCTCTGGCGAACAAGCCTTCCTAAAGCGTTTTATTTCTCCATTAAATAACCCCGTTATTTTTGATGTCGGCGCAAATATAGGGAAATGGTCGCTGATGGCGCTTGAAGCCAACTCTTCAGCGCAAGTTTATGCGTTTGAACCCCATAAAACTGCTTTTGCGCAATTGCGCCGGCTTGCCCAAGTCAAATCGTATAACGTAGCCTGCGGTGCGCTGATTGGACAAGGTACTCTTTTTGACCGCAATGATCTACCCACATCAACCCATGCTTCTCTCGATCGCAAGATAATTGATCGATTAAATGTCGCAATTTCCGAACAAGTGACCGAGATACTCACTCTCGATTCGGTGATCGAAAAAGAGAAAATCGAGTCGATTGATTTATTAAAAATAGACGTCGAAGGGCATGAGTATGAAGTTTTGCTTGGGGTAAAGGAAGCTTTATCTAAAGGGCTAATCAAGGCAATCCAATTTGAATTCAATGAGATGAATGTCTACAGGCGCGTTTTTTTTAAGGATATTCTTGAATTGTTGCCAGGGTTTGAATTTTACCGCTTGCTGCCCAATGGGCAGATTCCTTTGCGCAGGTATGATTCTGCCCTTCATGAAATTTTTTGCTTTCAAAATATTTTAGCACTTCGATTAAAGTAGCGGGGCCTATACAGCAGAATCAGTTGCTCGAAACGCCAGAGTCGATATCGCTCAGCTCTTGACTTAAGCCTGTTTGCGTAATTCTTGAAGAAATCTCTCACCCTATTTTCTTGTGCAAGAGGCAGTGTTCAAAAACTTATGACGCTCATCTTAAGCCATCTTTGGCCTTCACTTTTTAAAGATGCTCGCAAGCTCGAAGGTAGCGCTAGAGCTACCTTCGAGCTTGCGCTTTAAAAATTGAAAACTATAGCAGAATCAGTTGAAAAATTTACATTTTCACCGCGTCAAAGCTCCCGGGCTTGACCGATAATAAGTGAACAAATATTAGAAATATGGGTTCACTTATGATCGGTCAATCACGGGGCTTTCACGCAGGTCAAAATGTAAATTTTTCAACTGATTCTGCTACAACTCTGAACATCCTCAGAATTTGCACACAATTTTTTACACTACCCGCAAGAGTAGCGAGCAAAAGCGGTGCCAACTTGAGAAGGGAGTTTCGGGAAGTCTATTCTTGACAAGTAAGAGGTATAATGTAGATTGATTAGCAGGTATCTTTCAAACCGGAGAATGATCTACCGGTGTTAAAGTCGCATAAAATTCCTCTCTTTTTCAAATGGGTGTACGGTGTGTTTATGGCCGTTTATATCCCCATATTTTGGGCAGGTTACGGACCTCAGCACTTTCTTTGGCTCTCAAGCACCATCGTGCTTCTTGCCTTTCCGGCTGCACTTTTTGAATGGAGGTTCCTAGCCGGGATGGTTGCCATAGGCGGCTTAGTCCCTGAGTCTTTCTGGACTTTGGACTTCGTTATCACAACTATTGCACACATCTCTGGTGGTTATTTTGCCGGTTTTACGGCTTACATGTACAACCCACAACTCTCCCTTTGGTTGAGAGTTCTCGCGCTCTATCATTTGGCTCTGCCCCCAATGCTCATTTGGATGATCCTGCGATTAGGTTATGATCATCGAACATGGATCGTTCAGGTGGTCTTCACTTGGATTATCTTATTGTCTACATGGTTTTTGACGGATCCGTCACGAAACATCAATTTAGTATTTAGCTACGAGAAATATCTAGAGATAGGTGCTCTGCCTTTCCTGGTCATGCTATTTGCAATCGTTGCAGCAGTAGGATTCGTGACCCATATATTTTTTAAAGCGCTTGAGAAAAGGTGTTTGAAGTAATGAGAGTACAAGTAGTTTGAGTATTTAATTTACTTTTTCTATTTTCTGGAAAAAATCCAAGGAGGCTTTTGCGTGAAAAATGACAATTCCAAACCCACTACGAACGATGCCGGGATTCCAGTTCCTAGCGACGAGCACTCCTTGACTGTCGGGCCTGACGGACCGATTTTGCTGCACGATCACTATCTTATAGAGCAGATGGCCAATTTCAATCGAGAAAAAATTCCTGAACGTCAACCCCACGCTAAAGGAGCCGGAGCTTTCGGTTATTTCGAGGTCACCCAAGACGTCAGCGCCTACACAAAGGCAGCACTCTTTCAGCCGGGTGTCAAGACAGACACATTGATCCGATTCTCAACAGTAGCGGGAGAGCAGGGGAGTCCCGATACTTGGCGCGATCCGCGCGGCTTTGCTTTGAAGTTTTATACAAGCGAAGGGATCTACGACATGGTTGGAAACAACACTCCGGTCTTCTTCGTTCGCGACCCGATGAAGTTCCAACACTTTATCCGCTCACAAAAACGGCGGGCTGACAATGGCCTGCGCGACCATGATATGCAGTGGGACTTTTGGACCCTTTCGCCCGAGTCTGCGCATCAGGTAACCTGGCTCATGGGAGACAGGGGGATTCCGAAGACATGGCGGCATATGAACGGCTATTCAAGCCATACTTACATGTGGGTGAATGCAAAGGGAGAAAGGTTCTTTGTGAAGTACCACTTCAAGACCGATCAAGGGATAGACTTCCTCACTCAAGAGGAGGCTGACCTTATAGCGGGCGTCGACGCTGACTATCATCGCCGTGATCTATTTGATGCGATAAAGCGCCGCGACTATCCAAGCTGGACTCTTAAGATGCAGATTATGCCATTCGAGGAAGCGGCTTCTTACCGGCTTAACCCATTCGACCTAACCAAGGTTTGGCCACATCATGATTACCCTCTGGTAGAGGTTGGCAGGTTGATGCTTAACCGCAACCCTACGGATTTTCACACAGAGATCGAGCAGGCCGCTTTCGAGCCGAATAACATTGTGCCGGGGATAGGCCCGAGTCCAGATAAGATGCTTCTTGCTCGCCTCTTTTCCTATGCCGACGCCCATCGCGCCCGCTTGGGGGTAAACTACAAGCAGATACCGGTCAATCACCCAAAGTGTCCTTTTCATAGCTATAGCAAAGATGGAGCGATGCGGATGGAAAATGTTTCCGATCCTGTCTATGCTCCGAATTCGAAGGGAGGGCCGAAGGCCGACGGCGAGCGCTATACGCAACTGGAAACCTGGGATGCGAGCGGAACCTTCGTGCATGCTGCCTATACATTAAGGAAGGACGATGACGACTGGAGTCAAGCGGGTGATCTCGTCCGTAAAGTCATGGACGATCCGCAACGTGATCGGCTTGTTTCGAACGTTGTCGGGCACCTTAAGAAAGGCGTATCGGAGCCTGTTCTACAGCGAGCGTTCGTGTACTGGCATAACATTGACAAGGAGCTCGGAGAGAGGATCAAAAAAGGAGTATAGCAGAATCAGTCTGATTTACAATAGCTTTTTCAACTGATTTTGCTATACATCCCATTTTTGTCAATTCTTTAGCTAGCAACTCTCATTATAAAATTCGAGGTATAACCGAAAGTGAGCTAAGACACAATCAGATGCGAGTCGGAGATGTGATTTAAGGTAAAAATTGGTGGATTGGGTAATAAATAGGTGGGCATGGGAATGACCTATACTGAGAAATTGGCGCTAACGTCTATCAGAGGCAACAAAGTATGAAATGCCTGACAGTCAGAAGCATGTAGCATTTCAGGTTGTACAAATTTCATTTATCTTTTCTTAAAAAATTACATCACATACCTTGCTTTTTTTTAGTGAGGTTGTGATGAGAAAGATGGCCTATTTTCTACTCGTGATTTTGAGTGCTCTTCAATTGGTGCATGCTGATGAGCAAATGCTGCATTCAATATTTGTTTCGGTTGTGTCCAGAAAATTGTGCAAAAACTTTAGGCGTATGAAAATCTCCTATTGTTTTAAGCGGCGTTTTCTATCGCCTCAAGTTTGAGTTTTTTCTCTTCTTTGTAAAAATCCATATTCACATAACGCTTATCTTC
>JAFIGI010000018.1 GCA_020831465.1 Chlamydiales bacterium | reverse complement strand
TTTTCAAAAAAAATACCGGTTTCCAGGTATTTTCCCTGCCTTTGTGAGCTCAAACATCGCAATGTAGCGCAAAAGGTGAAATTCTGAATCAAATCCCGCCGAATTTATTCGAAAATCGCCTCTTTTTCAGGGTCGACTATTCTAAAAAAGCCGTCAGAAAAAAGACCAAAGAAGTCCACAGCTGCCTAAAGGTTCTTTGAGTTCTGCTATAACCAATCTTAAGGTTTATTTTGGACTATAGTTGGGTCATCTTCATTATTGGAAAATAGAGCACGTCGCGGATCGAAGAGGCGTTCGTGAAGAGCATCGCCAAACGGTCAAGGCCGATTCCCACGCCGGCGGCCGGAGGCATGCCCTGGCAAATCGCTTCGAGGAATTCTTCATCCAGCGGATGCGCCTCCTCATCGCCTGCCTCCCGCTTCAGCGACTGCGCTTCTAAAAGCTCGCGCTGAATAACAGGATCATTGAGCTCCGTATAGGCATTGCACAGCTCCTTTCCAAGAAAGAAGCTCTCAAACCGCTCAACCATCCCCTCTTCCCGCTGCTCAAGGTCGCGGTGCGGCTTACAGAGGGGAGTCGTTTCGATCGGGTGATCGATAATATGATGGGGTTGGATCAATTTCGAGACGACAAACTCGTCGAAAAGCATGGCGATCAACGCTCCGCGAGAGGCTGAGACAATCACCTTCGGATCGATATCGGTCTCATTTTGGAGCACACGGTGGATCTCCATGTCAATCATGTTATCGACATCAAGTCCCGCGTACTCCTTGATACTCTCTTTCATGCTCATCTTTTTCCACGGTGCGCGCAGGTCGACCTCTACATTTTCTCCGTTTAAAGTATAGGAGATGGTTGTCGAGTCGAATAATTCAAGGGCGATCCGCTCGATGAGCTTCTCGACAAACCCCATCATATCGGTGTAATCCCAATAGGCCGCGTAGGCTTCGAGCATCGTGAATTCGGGATTGTGCGTCCGGTCGATTCCTTCGTTGCGGAAGACCTTGCCAATCTCATAGATTCTCTCAATACCGCCCACCAGAATCTTTTTCAGCGGAATTTCGAGCGAGATGCGCAAAAAGACATCCTGGTCGGTCGCATTGATATGTGAATGGAAAGGGCGTGCTTCTGCCCCTCCATAGATATTTTGCAAAACAGGCGTCTCCACTTCGAGAAACTGCTGCTCGCTCAAGTAGTCGCGGATGATGCGCATCATCTTGCTGCGGGTAAGAAAGGCATGGCGCACCTCCTCGTGAGTGATCAGGTCGAGCCATCTCTTCCGGTAGCGGGTCTCTTTGTCGATCAGACCGCTATATTTTTCGGGAAGGGGAAGGAGCGTCTTGCACAAGAGAGTAATCTTTTTCACAAAGATCGTGATTTCCCCCTTTCCCGTCCGGAAGAGATGCCCCTCTACGCCGATCCAGTCACCCAGGTCGATTTTCTTTTCAATGAATTTCAAAGGTTTGAGCTCTTCGCCCTCGAGCCCCTCAACTTGCGTAAGGTCGCGATTGAACATCAGCTGGATTTTATGGGTCGCCTCCTGGATGTGGGCAAAGGCGTTTTTGCCCATCGCCCGAAAGAGAATGAGTCTCCCTGCTACACGAACTTGCTTTGTCTCCCCGGCCGCTGCTTTTTCACTCTCGCCGATCGGGTCTTCATGGAAATCGTTCAGGATTTGACGGGCTGTATGCGTCGGGGAAAAGCGGTGGGGATAGGGTTCGACACCGGCCTCGCGGATCTCTCCCAGCTTTTGGAGTCGGTTGCTAAATTCTTCGTGTTGATGGTAATGTGGCTTTTCAATCATTTTCTACATACTCGTTTCCGCTTCGATGGGATTCAAACCAAATGTAGGGATAGATAAAATAGACGATGGCGAGGAGAGCGAAACCGATCGTCAAAATCCAAAAAATCTTTGAGTGGATCGAAGCGTTTTTCATATCGTTAAAGCATACTCTTTTCAGAAAAAAGTCGAAAGAGGATCGATGTCGATGTGCATCTTTACTTGTCGCGGGATTCCGGCGAGCTCTCTGATAACGGCTGCAGGGGCTGCATGTTTTCCGCGGATCAGGCACTGAAACCGGTAGCTGTCTTTGATTTTCGCGTATCCGCACGCGACAACAGGATGGATCAGATAATTTTTCCCAAGGCCTTTGATTAAGACACTCCGGACTTGATTGGCCGTCTGCTCAGTGAGGGCAGCATCGGTTCCGCTGAAGGTGAGCTTGGTCAGCCGTGAAAAGGGAGGGAAACCGAAGGCTTCACGTGTCGCCGCTTCCGTAAGATAGAACTCTTCATAGTCCTGTTTGGCTGCCTGGCGGATTGTCAGGTTTTCGGGCATCTGCGTCTGGATGATCACCTCGCCGGGGAGCTCGCCTCGGCCGGCCCTCCCGGCGACTTGGGTGATCAGCTGGAAGACATTTTCCGAAGCGCGGAAGTCGGGAATGTGCAAGCTTCCATCCCCGTTCAATACGGCAACAAGGGTGACGGTTGGAAAATGAAGCCCCTTTGTCACCATCTGGGTGCCGATTAAAATGTCGGCTTTTCCCGTGCTAAAGGCCCGGAAGAGACGCTCATGGCTTCCTTTATGCCGGGTCGTGTCTCCGTCGACGCGCAAGGTGCGCGCCTCAGGGAAGAGGGCGTGCAGCGCCCGTTCGACTTGCTCGGTCCCAACGCCGCGGTACTTAAGTGTTTCTTGAGAATGGCAGGAGGGGCATTCTTTCGGAGGGGGAGAAAGGCGGTGGTCGCATAAATGGCAGGCGAGTATCGCCTCACTCCGATGGAAAGTAAGCGGCAGATCGCAATGAGGGCATGTGAAAATATGTCCGCACGGCCCGCAAAAAAGAGAGGTATGGTAGCCCCGGCGGTTTAAAAATAAAAGAGTCTGTTCGCCCAGCTCAAGGCGTTTTTTGATTCCTTCGATCAACGCTTCGGAGAAATTCGTATAACCCCCGGCTTTTTCGAATTCACGCCGCATATCGATGATTTTGACCGCAGGAAGGGTCGAAGCCGAGGCGCGGCAATCGAGTTTTGAAAGCCTATATTTCCCGATTTTGGCGTTGTAGTAGCTCTCCAAACTCGGGGTTGCCGTCCCCAAAATCACAGCGGCGCTTGCTAACATTCCGCGCACAACGGAAAGGTCGCGTGCATTATAGCAAGGCTGCTTCTCGGTCTCCTTGTAGGCTCTGTCATGCTCTTCATCCACAATAATCAATCCCAGCTTTTGCACAGGAGAGAAAAGCGCGGAACGCGCTCCGATTACGATTCTGGCTTCGCCCCTCCGGATACGGTGCCACTCGTCAAACCGCTCTCCCTCGGAAAGGCGGTGGTGCAAAATCGCGATCGAATTGTCGAAGCGGGAGCGGAAACGTTCGATTGTTTGAGCCGTAAGAGAGATTTCGGGGACGAGCATGAGAGCACTCAAGCCCATTTTCAAGGCGCGGTCGATCGCTTGGAGGTAGACCTCGGTTTTCCCGCTTCCCGTCACGCCAAAAAGAAGATGGGTCTCAAACCGTTTTTTCTCAAGCGTTTCCACTACCCGCTGCAATGCTGCTGCCTGTTGTTCATTGAGCTTTTTTGCTTCGGTTTTGAAGTACTCCTGATCGGAGAGGGGAGAGCGGTCTACGCGGACCTGTTCGAGATGCAGGACTCCCTTTTTAACGAGGGTTTGAACGGGGCTGGGCGATCCCCCCGTTTTTTCCAATAGCTCGGTAAGCAGGATTCCTTTCTCCTCCATCAAGATGGTCTCCAAAACTTCTGCCTGTTTCGGATGCCTCTCGCGCAGTTCGCGGCAAAGGGTGCGTATCTTCTCCTTCGAGCTAAGGCGTGACACGCAATATTGCTGCTTATGGGAGATGTTCTGGCGGATGCTTGCCGGAAGAATGCGCCTTAGCACCTGCTGCAGGCTTGTGCAGTAGTATTTACTCATCCACACTGCGAGCTCAAACAACTCTTCGGTCAAAAGCTCATCCTGAGAAAGGACCGCGTGAATCGGAAGAATTTTCGGGTAGGGGCTCTCTTCTTTAATTTCGATCACATACCCCGTTTGAAGCCTCCCGCGGACGGGAACCCGGACCTGCATGCCGCGCTTGATCTCGAGAGAATCGGGAATTCCGTAGTCGAGAGCCTTCTCAACCGCTACATCGAGGATGATGGAAGCGTATTTCGAAAAGACTTGAGGATGTTCCATAGAGCGCGTTTCAACTTGGGATCGTAATGGTCTGCGATGGGAAGAAGAGTCGGACCATCCAATTTTAACAATTGGTGTAATTCTACCTGAGGGAATCTTTTCTCCAAAAGAGATAAGGGCGCCAGGACGAGAAGGACATGATGGTTTGTCAAAAGGTGATCGAGTTTTCCCGAATAGAGCGAAGTGGGAGCGATTAGTTTCGTAAGGGCACGTGCGACGTTTTCCAGAAAAAATATCTGGCCTGGGTCTGCGAAGGCAATGCGGATAGGAATGGTAAGCGGAAGCGGCCGGAAAAGGGAGGTGAATTCGGGAGTCAGCTCCGTCGGTAAGGGCATAGGGTTAAGCTCCCAATTTCGATTCAGGTTCGGTTTTTCCTTTTTAATAACCTGAGGTTTAGGTTCTGGTTGTGGTTTGGGAGCATCTGCCGCCTTAGACTCCCGGGGAGGGGGCTCTTTAATCACGAGAGGTGGATGCGCGCCCCATTCCTCTTGAAGATATTGAAGCGTCGCGCGAATCAGAGTGGCAAACTCTTTTCGCCATTCAGTCATTTTGAATCGTTTCCAATTGCTTTTGGATATTTGGAAGGAGATGGTGGAAGCCCTTTCGGGAAAAAGAGTCTGAAAGGAACGTTTCGACTTCAACCAATCCTCCTTCAAATAGGGAATCGAAAAGGCTTACAAGCGAGGCCTTTCCGTAAAGTGAGTCGAGCTGCTCGTGGCGGCAAAGGACGAAGTAGAGGACATGGGGGTTATTTTTATAGTGGGGGAGAAGGTCGTAAAGGAGCTTGCCGACCTTTTTGAGTTCTCTACGCAGCTGCAAAAAGTGTTTTTTATGGTCCTTGCATTCCTTGTCGATCAAGTCAGCGCAACTGCGCGCCGCTGATAGAGCGCGATCGAGAGTGCGGCCCACCGATTTCATGGCCGGATAAGGCTCGAAATTCTCCATGTGCAAATCATAGTAGTGAAGCATTTTTGGAAGATGACCCTGGGAGTTGTAAAATTGGTGCGCGCTTTCCCCCATGATCTGCTTAAGCAAATCGGGTGTCGGTGTTTCTTTGACGAGCATGCAGGCTAAGAGAGATTCATGCAGAAAAAATTGATAGAGAAGCGCCTCGTTTTGATGAAAAAACGCGAAGGGATTTTCCGGCCTATTTTGTTTCATAGCGCTACTATAGAGAACTTCTTGTTTTTTTCCAAAAAGTCCTCTTTCCAGTAATAATTGTCCAACAACCCTTTCGGGTCGCGGCCTGTGAGCACATAAGCCATATAGAGCGCCTCGACCGAAGCGAGCCCACAAGGGACCTCCTGGCGCCGTGGATAGGCCGTTTCGATTCCGGACGGCAAAGCACGCCGAACCACCGTATCGGGCATCTGAAGCGCCTTTTCCATTTTTTTCGCCAACTTCCAGGTTGCATCACAAAGCAGCAACCCTCTTCCTCCCTCTTCAATTGATAAAACCTGCGGAGCATCGGGTGTTAAAAAGACATATCCATCGATTGGAAGGAGATTTTTTAAAGGATAGGGAAAAAAAAGGATCTCCTTTCGACCTTCCAAACCACGCAAGGAACACTTTTTCAACCGCTCTTTGCGGTGTCGGATGACAATTGTTGGACAGAAATGATTCATTTTTAGTAAGTTAATTATATTTCGAAAGAAAGTCTACCAATTTTTCTCGGTTTTTGTAAATTAGAGGGAAGTTTTTTCAAACCTCATAGGAGAAACACATGAGAAAACATCTTTTAACAGCATGCATATTAGCGTTAACACTTACACCGGCATTTGCCGCCGGTCATAACGGGAACAATGCCCGAAGACAGCCTCAAGCTTCAGCCAATCAACACTCGGGACAAATCAAATGGCACACAAACTATAATGAAGCACAGGCTGAAGCGAAAAGAGCTAACAAGCCTATTCTCTTGTTTTTCACAGGCTCAGACTGGTGCGGCTGGTGCAAAAGAATGGATCAGGAAGTCTTTGAATCAGCGGAATTTGCCCGTGCCGTCGGTAACGATTTTGTTTTTGTCGAAGTCGATTTCCCGATGCAGAAACCACTTCCGCCTGAACTGCAGCAGCAAAACAACAGCTTGAAGCAGAAATATGGCGTGACGGGCTATCCGACAATCATCATCCTCGATTCGAGTGGAAATTTCATCGCCGAGGCCGGCTACCGTCCGGGAGGCGGCAAAGCTTACGCCGACTATCTCAAACAGTTGCTGAAGTAATAAATAGCCCCTTGCCTTTGGCAAGGGGCACTTTTTCCGGAGTTCACATATGCGCCTTCTTCTTCTATTCATTTTCCTTACTCTTCTTTCTGCTACCTATGGATGGGAAGCCGATTATTCGAAAGCTCTAGAGAAGAGCAGCGGGGACAAAAAACCCCTTCTGCTCTTTTTTACAGGTTCTGACTGGTCGGGACTCTCTATGAAGATGAAAAACGAGGTTCTCGATTCCGACTCCTTTCAACAAGAAATTGGATCGCTTTTCCGGTGCGTTGAGATCGATTTTCCGATGCACAAGACTCTTGCTTCATCTACGAAAAAGCAAAACCAAGAGTTGAAGAAACGATTTGGCATAGATGAATATCCTACTCTTCTTATTTTAGATTTTGACGAACGCCTCATTGCCCGGATGGGTTTCTTCCCGGAGAGTGGAGAACAGCTTGCAGGCGAGCTTTTGCTTACTCTAGCGCAAGACGGCGAGCTTTGCCGAGGCTTACGCTCTCTGCCTCGCGATGAGGCGAGCTTGCGTCGCCTCTATCAACTTGCGCAGATTTTGATGCGCGACGAGGCGTGCGACTCCGTTTTGTCAGCCGGAATTGACTTAGAGATCCCCTTTTTCCTCCTTGAGCGCTACCGGGTATTTGTTGGGGAGGGAAAAAATGCAGCTGAGCTTAGGGAGAAGCTTTTGAAAAGCGAGGATTATCAAGTTCATTTTACCTTGGCAATGATCGATTTTCAGCAGCTTGCCTCTTCAACCCACGATGCGCGCGAGGTCATCAAACCTCTTGAAGCTTACCTTGAGCGTTTCGGCGATAAAGATGAGCAGAACGTTTGGCGTATTGAGATGATGATCGCCCAATTCTATCTTGACACCGATGAGTGGGGGAGTGCCCTCAAGCACGCTGAGACCGCTTATAACAACGCTCCTATTGGCTTCCGCAGCGAGATCGAGAACTCGATGCAGTACATCAAAAGCCAAATCAGATAACTCTAGGTTGATAGCAATAATTCGATTATTGGTATTGAGAGATTAGTTCTAGGAGTTCTTGGCGGATGTCGGAAAGAGTCGCCTTGTGGGCGGCGGCGCGGGGACGGACGCTGATGTGGAGAGATGCAAAAAGCTCGTGCTGAGAAAGGCGAAAGGCTTCGCGCACAAGCCGTTTGAAACGGTTACGCTGGACTGCCTTGCCGTAACGGCGGGAAACGGTCAATCCAATTTTAGTTCCGGGACAAGTCATTTGGCGCACGTCTAGGTGCAGAAAACGCCCAGTACGCTGAATCCCATACTTCGCGCAGAGTCGAAATTCGCGAGAGCGAAGTAGGCGTGATGACTTGGGAAAAATAAACTTTTCTAGCACGGAGTCAATTCGTGGCGTCCAACCTTTCGGCGGCGGTTCAGGATCTTCCTTCCGTTTTTGGTCTTCATCCTTTTGCGGAATCCCGTTTCGCTTTTGCGACGTCTTTTACTTGGCTGATAGGTTCTTTTCATCATTCTCCTCGTTTTGCGGACTACTTTAGCAAAAATCCGAGAAATTGACAATTGCAAAGAATACCGGATTTAGGTAAAGTATCCACTTTCTGCAAATGGTAGGACTAAAATGAAAGTAAAAGCTTCAGTTAAAGCCGACCCTTCTAAAGGCGACAAGCTTGTCCGCCGACGGGGGCGTCTCTATGTGATCAATAAAAAGGACCCTAACCGGAAGCAGCGTCAAAAGGGTCCCGCAAGGAAAAGATAATTATAGGTAGGAAATGGCAAAAAAATCTGCGATCGCAAAGCAAAAGAAACGCGAAAAGCTCGTCCAATTGAATTTCGACCGCCGTTCCGAGCTGCGCGTCAAAGCCAAAGATTTAAGTTTGAACGAACAGGAGCGTGAGCAAGCGCGCATTGCCCTGAACAAAATGCGCCGGGACACCTCTCCCAGCCGTCTCAAGAACCGCTGCCGCCTGACCGGCCGCCCCCATGGCTATCTCCGCAAGTTCCAGATGTCGCGTATCTGTTTCCGCGAGCTTGCCGGTATGGGGATGATCCCCGGTATTACCAAAGCCAGTTGGTAATCTGCTTACAATTCTTTTCAAAAAACCTTTCCACTCTTGTGTAAAGGTTTTTTTTATCTTATTTTCTCTGTTTTTTAGACTTTCCAATCTCTATTGATTCCTTTTGCCTTTCAAAGAAAGTTTTTCTATTTTTTTTTATTTACACTTTCTTTAATCTTTTTAAAAAGAAGTCCATAGGAGGATAAAATGGCAGCTATTTTTCATCGCGAGAACGCGAACTATCTTGGTTTTTGCGGAACAACAGTTAATTCGCCGAAATCTGCACAATATATACTTGGTGAGCGAACAGATGCGGCTAGGTGGAATTTTTCGGTCGCACTAAATATAATCCCGGTTATTGGTAACCTTCTTGCGGGGATCTATCATATTTCAATGGGGTTAGACAAATCTGGTGAGAAAGAAATAGATAAAGCGCTTATCGCACGAGGAATAGCTGAGTGTACGGTTGTCGGAGGCATAATGCTTTTCTTGGTTGATCTCATTGTTACGATGGGGCGTATGTGTACACATTCTGAACAATTCGATGAAGAATAATAGACCGCATCGATTTCGAGATGAAAAGGCATTCCCGGATGGGATTGCCTTTTTTTTTAAATCAAGCTTTGTTCATCTCTTGAATTAGATCGGGCATTTCGGCAAGGGGCTTCCACTCTTTCATCCCTTCACCCCAAACAAGAGAGGATTCGGTAAGACGGTTTTCCCGTAGATGTTTCGCGAGATCGGGGAATTCGAGCGGTCCCTGTTGCGAGTGGGCCGGGTCGAGATAATACCACATCTTCAGCCATGCCTCGCTACGCTGAGGCCGAGGAAGAGAGGGAGGAACGCGGAGTCTGTGGAGCCGGTTTGGCAAGATCACTACAAGCAGAACGCCCAAGATTCCCAAGAAAAGGCCCAGGAAAAACCATGCCAGAGGGTTCCGTCCGCGCCTTTTTGCCAAGTAGGAGGCGATGCAGCCGAAGAAAACCCAGAAGAGAAGCAGATTGAAAAGTTGCATTATTCCCATAAGTGGAATATATTTTAGTCCATAGCTTACTATATTTCAATCACGAGGTTTCTATGAAAGAAAATCCTGTAGTCGACACAAAAGAATTCGAACTGCCCGAAACGGTATATAGCCGGGATATCGAAACGCGCGTGATTCAAGTTATTATTTTACAATGTCTCAGTAAACTCCAAGATGTGGCGGTGATCGGGGGGACCTTGATCGACACGCTGCTCGGCCGCTCAGACAGCGACCGGGTGAAGGGGATCTATGTTGAGCAAGATAGCAAGAACCATCAGGTAAAAGTCAAAGTCGAGATTTTAGTCCGTTACGGCATTTCGATCCCTGAAAAAGCGGAAGAGGTTCAGACCAAAATCGTTGAGGAGATCACGCGTCTCACCGGCCTTCATGTTGCGACTGTCCACGTGGTTATCAAGGGGCTGATTCCCGAGGTTAAAGAGAAAAAAGAGAAGAACGACGAGGTCTATCCCGCATCGCTGCTCAGCAACGAAATTGAGGAAGACGAAGTCGATGCGTATTGAGCACATCGTTCTCTCGCTCATCGCCCTCTTTTTGAGTTTTTGTCTCATCGCGTGCGGACTTTTGGTTTTGATTTTTCCCGAAGTCACCTTCGATCTGCGGAAGGTCGGCATCTTCTGCCTTTCGGGCGGTCTTTTGCTCCTCCTCGTCTTTGCTCTAATGATGCGGCGCCGCTACCTTTTGTTGAAAATGGGTGGCGCGGCTGTTCACGAAAAGCTGATACGCCACTTTGCTAAGGAGGCGGTCCAAAACCTCTTTCCGAGCCAGTCGGTCGATTGTGATGTGATTCTCCACAAGAAGGGAAAGATTGAAATTTTGGCTAATCTCCCCTATCTCTCGGATATTCGGCGCGAAGAGAAGCTCAAGGAGATCGAGGTTAAGCTCTCCGCCGACCTATTGAAGTACTGCGGATGCAAGGACCCCTTTATCTTTAATGTTAGCTTTTTTTAACCGTTTTTTTCAAATTAGCCAGAAGGGCACGACGGTCAAGCGGGAGTTATTAGCCGGCGCGACCACCTTTCTGACTCTAGCCTATGCCCTTTTTGTCGTCCCGACCACACTCTCTGAAGCCGGTATCGATTTCGGTGCGGCTCTTGTCGCGACGGCCCTTGTCGGAGCCTATTCCTCCTTCATGATGGGAATCCTTGCCAACTATCCCTTTGTTCTTGCTCCCGGTGTTGCAATCAGCGTCTATTTTACATATTCGGTCGTTTTGGGGGCCGGACATGCCTGGCAAACGGCTCTGGGTCTCGTCTTTCTAACAGGTGTGATCCTTCTTCTTCTCAACCTATTACGCATCCGTCAGCTGCTTATTCAAGTGATTCCGCTCTCTCTACGCTTAGCAACAACGGCGGGCCTTGGCCTCTTTTTGGCGATGATTGGGTTGAAAAATGCGGGGATCATTGTGCCTCATCCGCATACATTGCTCGCATTTGGTGACCCTCACTCGACCGCACATATCATGTTTGCAGTCGGCCTGGTCTCCATGGGAACACTCTTTGCTATTGGTCTTCCGGGCTCTTTATTCCTGGGAATTCTTATTGTGTGGGCGCTCGGTTTTCTTTTCGGCTTGGTTGAGTTCAAGGGAATTGTTGCATGGCCTGCATCGCTCATGCCCGCCCTTTTTAAGCTAGATGTGCCAAGCGCTTTCCAATTGAAACACTTAAACGCTCTGATTTCCTTTATCTTCGTCGGCCTATTCGACTCGACGGGCACCCTCGTTGGGCTAGCAGAAGAGGGAGGGTTTTTAAAGGAGTGCGGCGCAGATTACAAACGGTGCATCTTCCCCCGGGTTACGCGTGCGCTGATGCCCGATACCACCGGTACGATTCTCGCTCCCATGCTGGGAACCACCTCTGTTGCGGTCTATCTTGAATCGGCAGCCGGGTTGAGTGTCGGCGGGCGAACGGGCCTGACGGCTCTAACCGCCTCTCTGCTCTTCTTGATCGCTCTTTTTTTTGCCCCTTTCGCGAGTTCGATTCCGCTCTTTGCGACTGCGCCGGCTCTCCTCATAATAGGGGGATTAATGCTCCGTCTCGTTAGCCGCTTTGACTGGACCGATCCGACTGAGTGGATTCCTGCCTTTTCGACGCTTCTCCTCATCCCGCTCACCTTTAGTGTTGCAACCGGGATTGCCGTCGGCTACATCTCTTATTGCCTGATTAAGCTCCTCTCGGGACGTCTCCGCGAGGTTCACTGGTTTTCCTGGATCATCGGCCTCCTATTCGTGCTGAAATTCATTTTCTTCCCCAATTAATCGAAACTAGTTTAAAATAAAGTTATGATTTCAGCCCTTTTTTTATTAATTTCTCTTTCGATTTTTTTTATTTATTTTCAAAAAAGAAAATGGGGCGGAATTTTGGTCGTTTTTACCTTAATGCTTGGAGCTCTGTTGTTTTGGTATCATATTACCGATACGGTACCCATTAATTTGTGAAATGGAACGGAATTTTAATGCTCTTCACGTCTATCTCATCGGCGTAATCCTCCTAGGAGCGTTTGCTATCCAAGTTTTTATGGATGAATCCCCTTGTTCACTCTGTTTTTTGCAACGGATTTGCATGCTAGGGGTTGCGACTGGAGCTCTGATGAACTGCAGGTTCGGACCTCGCAAACTCCACTATGGGTTGTCGCTTCTCGCGGCCGTATTGGGTGGAGCGATCGCATTAAGGCAGATCGCGCTGCATATTTGCCCGGACTTTCCTCTCTTTGGAAAACCATTTTGGGGGTTAAGTCTTTATACGTGGTCGTTTTTGATCTTCGCCGCTTCGGTCGCATATATCGCGCTGCTTCTGATCTTCTTCGATCAATCTGAGGATTTGGGGGATTCGATGAATGGCTGGTGCCATTTTGCTTTTTTCACTGCATTCGGAGTCGCCGTCGCCAACATTGTGGTCTCATTCGTGATCTGCGGCTGGGGGTCTTGCTGAACGCAAGGTCAAGATATCTTTTTTTGTGATCCCTTTAACCTCCCTCCACTCCTCTTCGGAGGCCTCCAGAATCCGCTTCAAGCTCCCAAAACGGCTGAGCAGCCGCTGCTTTTTGACGGGCCCGATTCCGGGAAGGGAGTCTAAAGTGCTAGCCATGCTCTTCTTACCCCTTCTAAGTCTCTGAAATGTAATCGCAAACCGGTGAGCTTCATCGCGAATCTGTTGAAGCAGAAATAAAATTGGGGAGTTGGGTTTCAGGATCAGGGGCTCTTTCTCGCCTTGTAAAAAGATCTGTTCGGCGGTCATCCCGCGGTCGTGCCGCCCCTTTTCTTTGGCAACGCCGATCACATCGACTGTGCTCACATCGAGAGAAGAGAGCGCATCGAGCGCGACATTGAGATGGCCCTTGCCCCCGTCGATGATCAAGAGGTCGGGAAGATTTTTCTCTTCCTTGGCCCTTCTATAGCGGCGGGTCAGCACCTCTTTGAGCATCCCGTAGTCATCTGAGGCAGCAGCCGTTTTGATCTTGTATTTCCGGTAACTCCTTGGATCCTTTTCGCCCTCCGTAAAAACAACCATCGCGCTCACAGGTTCTGTCCCCGAAATGTTCGAATTGTCGAAGCACTCGATCCGTTCGGGATAATTGGTCAGCTGGAGCATCTCTTCCATTTCCAAGAGGGTCTGTTCGCGGATATTGGCTTTGCGCCGGAATTTTGCCTCAGCGTTTACGCGGGCCATCTCCAAAAGGGCCCGTTTATTGCCCCTTTTGGCTGCGGTTAGCTTCAAATTGAGCAGTGATTCAAGCGCTTTGCCCACGTCTAGCGGCAGGACGATCTCATCGGGAAGCTCCTTCTGATCGCCGTACTGCTGCAAAAGAAAGGAGGAGAGAAGCTCTTCATCTTCTTGTGCGTTGTGCATGAAGAGATGGTCGTTGGAACCGATCAGCTTCCCTTCACGGAAAAAGAGTTGGGCGACCACCACGCTGTCAGCTTGCCGGAAAATCCCAATCACATCAAGGTCGGCTGTGCCGGCCTTCTCAACCTGCTGCTTCTCCAGCGTCCGTTCGATGTATTGGAGTGTTTGATAGATTTGATCGGCCTTCTCGTACTCGAGCGCGTCGATGGCTTTCTGCATTTGCGCCTTTAATTCCTTCCGGATGCCCACCTCTTTGCCTCGCAAAAAGTCGACCACTGTTTTGACAAGGGCGTCGTACTCTTCTTTCGTACACATTTCGACGCACGGGGCGACGCACCGTTTCATGTCGTAAAGGATACAGGGGCGGGTGCGGCTCATCAGCTCCCTGTCGGAGCACTGCCTGAGCGGGAAGAGGGAGCGGAGCAACTCGAGCGTTTGACGGGCCGCATGGCCATATGCATAAGGACCGAAATAGAGGTTGCCGGGGGGCGGCTTGCCTTTAAAGCGCGCGACGCGAACCATAGGCCATCGGTGCTTATGGTTAATCACAAGGCTGAAATAGGTTTTGTCGTCCTTCAGGAGCGCGTTATATTTGGGGCGGTGTTTTTTGATCAGATTGTTTTCGAGGATCAGCGCCTCTTTCTCGGAAGCGACAACAATCGTGTCGATCTCGGCGACTTGGGCAGTAAGATAGGGGACCATCTCCCGCCCGTCTCCTCGTGCACCGAAGTACTGCTTCACCCGGCTGCGCAGGTTTTTCGCCTTCCCTACGTAAAGAATTTTTCCCGCCGCATTTTTCATCAAGTAAACGCCTGGCAAAGAGGGGAACCGTTTTAATTGTTGTACATCGAAATCCATCAAAACAACGTCAGCTGCCTATCTTGGGCCTCTTTTTTGATACGCTTGATGCTCTCTTTGCTTGTTTCGAGCCGCTTCAAAATCTCCTTTGCCCGTCCGATTACCGGTAGGGGAAGGCCGGCTAATCGGGCGACATGGATCCCATAGCTTCTATCGGTCCCGCCGCGCGCGATTTTGTGCATAAAGACGATCTCCTCGCTCGCTTCGTTGACCGCTGCGTGGTAGTTGACCACACCTTGAAACGCCTCTTCCAAATCGGTGAGCTCCCAATAGTGCGTCGCAAAGAGCGTCTTCGCATGCGTCTTAAGCAGGTGTTCTGCAACAGCCCAGGCGATCGCCACACCGTCGTAAGTGCTTGTCCCGCGCCCGATCTCGTCGAGGATGACAAGCGACCTTGAGGAGACGTTATTGAGGATATTGGCCGTTTCGCTCATCTCCACCATAAAGGTCGACTGTCCTCGTGATAAATCGTCGCTTGCACCGATGCGGGTAAAGATTCTATCGACAACCCCGATCTGCGCTCGCGCGCAGGGGACGAAAGAGCCGATTTGCGCCATGATCACAATCAGCGCAACCTGGCGGATATAGGTCGATTTTCCCGCCATGTTCGGCCCGGTGATGACCATCAGCCGCTCTCGATGGTCGAGCTCTGTGTCGTTGGGAATGAATCCTTCCTTTGAGGTCGCCTCAACTACGGGATGGCGCCCCTCCTCAAGATGGAGGGCATCGCTTCTGTCTACACTAGGGCGGCAGTAGGCGTTTCGCTTAGCCACGATTGCAAGCGAGGCAAGAACATCGAGGCGGGCGATCTCACGGGCGGTTTCCAAAATGGCGGTTTCGAAGTGCGCCGCTTCTTCGCGCATCTTTAGGAAAAGGCTTTGTTCAAGAGCCTGAATCCGCTCCTCGGCTGAGAGGACTTTGCTTTCATATTCTTTTAGAATCGGCGAGATGAAGCGCTCTGAATTGACAAGGGTCTGGCGCCGCTCGAATGTGTCGGGCATTAAACCCGCCTGTCCTTTGCTCACCTCGATATAGTAGCCGAAGATTTTGTTGAAGCTTACCTTGAGATTTTTAATCCCGGTCTCTTCTTTGATCTTTGCCTGATAGCGCACCAGCCACTCTTTTCCTCCCTTCGTCAACCCGCGCAGCTCGTCAAGTTCGGCGTTAAAGCCCTCCCGGAAGATCTTTCCTTCGGTAATGCGCACGGGCGGCTCTTCCATCAACGCTTCTTCGATTTTTTGAGCGAACGCGCGCAATTCTGTCGGAAGGGGGCGAATCGGATCGCTCTTCTTGAGCGAAATTCCAAGTGCGAGCAGGTCGCGCGGCGTTGCGTAACCTGCCACAATCCGCGTCATCAGTCGCTCCAAATCACGCACCCCGCGCAGCTGTTGGCGCAATTCGGCCAACTCCTTGGGGGAGTGATAGAACGCTTCGACAGCATCCAAGCGCACCTTGATCGCCTCGGGATCAAGAAGGGGGCGCTTGATCCACTCTCTGAGAAGACGTTTGCCCATCGGCGTATAAGTCTGATCGAGCACGCCCATTAGGGTTTGTTTCGGGGATCCGTGCAGCGATTCGGTCAACTCCAAATTCCGCTGGCTGATTCTGTCAAGCGCCATTGTCTCGCTCGCGGAAAAAGGTTTGACCTCCCGGATATGGTTGATCGGCAGAGCGAGATCTTCGTGGATGTAGGCGAGCAGGGCCCCGGCTGCATTAATTGCCGCAACCATCCCTTTCAATCCGAATCCATCGAGATGGCGGACGCCGAAATGATCGGTCAGATAAGCATAAGCCGTCTTGTGCTCGAATTGCCAAGGCGCGCCGATCGAAAGAAGAGCGCCGTCGAGTTCTTTTAAAAGCGGCTCCTGTTTTTTTTGAAAGGTTTCGAGGGTCAAAACCTCGGAAGGGCGGAGGCGGTAGAGCTCGCTCAGCAGCTCCTTGCTCTCTTCAAATTCGACGACTTGAAAGAGGGCGGTTGTCAAGTCAAGGAAGGCAAGCCCGAAAACCGAACCCACCTGCGCGATCGAGGCGATGAAATTATGCGCCGAGTCAGGGAGGTTGACGACGGTTCCCGGTGTAATGAAACGGACGATTTCCCGTTTGACAAGCCCTTTCGCCTGTTTGGGATCTTCGGTCTGTTCAGCGACCGCTAACCTGTACCCCTTCGCCACAAGGCGGTCGATGTAGGTTTCGCATGTGTGCCACGGGACACCTGCCATCGGCGTCCCTTGACGCTTTGTGAGCGTGAGGTCGAGCGCCTCGGCCAAAACTTCCGCATCCTCGTAAAAGGCTTCGTAAAAATCGCCCATCCTGAAGAGGAGAAGAGCGCCTTTGGCCACTTGCTTGCATGCATGCCACTGTTGCATCATCGGTGTCGTCATAAAAGAGATATTTACAAAGCTTTAGTAGATGTTCTTAAGCCGCAGTTCCTGAAATAATTGTGTATAAGTACTCAGGAGAAAGATCAGCGCCATTGTCCCAAACAATAGTGCCTAATTCTTTATCTACAACCACTGTAGCAAAGTAATCAATATCCTGAAGCTTTGAGAAAATGCCTTCAAAAGGAATAATTTTTGATATATCAATATGGCCTTTTACACCATTCTCAAAGCGCAAAAAAAGCGTATAATTTTTTACAACTTTTGCCTCGACGATATCATAGAGCATCTATATTACTCCAGTGGTGGGATTTTTTTTAATTCAGCAAATTTTTCTGCTAAATGCCAATCTTCCATCAAAGCTTCTTGATAAATGCTTGCTCATTCGATCACTAACCCTAAAACTTTGGGAGGTAATTTTCCATCAAGGAGTGCGAGGTTTTGTATAGAAATCGTAGCCTTGTACTCGTTATACCTAACATGAAAATGTGGTGGATTATGTTATTTGTAATACATAGCGATTATGATTCCAAGGAATCGGCTGATTTCGGGCACTTTTTTCCATCCATTTTTAGAGAATTCTAACTTTTTTCTTAAAAAAAATAAAGATTTGTGGCCTCGGAAAAGGCATTTTCGGTTATCAACTCAGTTATCAACAATTAATCGATTTTCTAGTAAAGTTTCTCGGATGTTTACTAAAGAGAGCCTCGAAAAACTCCGCGAGCGGATCGATCTCGTCGAAGCGCTCGAGACTCATGTCGACCTCAAGCGCGCCGGCAGCGCCTATAAGGCGCTCTGTCCCTTCCATCAGGAGAAGACCCCATCCTTTGTTGTGCAAAAGGGTGATACCCACTACCACTGCTTTGGCTGCGGCGCACACGGAGACGCCATCCAATTTTTGATGAATTACCTCAACCTCTCCTTTGTTGAGGCTGTTGAATCGCTTGCCGAACGGTTCCATCTTCCTCTTGAGCGCGACAACCACAAAGAGGGTAAGGGGATCGACAAGAGGGCGCTCAAAGAGTCTTTGGAAAGGGCGTCGCGCTTTTTTCACGAATTCCTCCTCTTTTCTGAAGAGGGTAGGCCCGCTCTTCACTACCTCTTTCAAAGAGGGATTTCGATTGATTTTATCAGACGCTTTGAGATCGGCTATGCACCCTCTTCATCCCTGATATTCAAGGTGATAAAGGATGAGGAGGCGTTGGCTCAGACCGGGTTGATCCACGAGTCGGGACGTCCCTTTTTCCGTGAGCGGATCACCTTTCCCGTCCGTGAGCATTCCGGCCGCGTCATCGGCTTTTCCGCACGCAAAATCCGCGAAGAGACTTTCGGGGGCAAGTACATCAACACGCCCGAAACGCCGCTCTTCAAAAAATCGCGTACTCTTTTTGGCTTAAACCACTCGCGGAGACGGATCGCTAAGGAGAGGCGGGTCATTCTCGTCGAGGGGCAGATCGACTGCCTCAGATTGATCGAGTCGGGTCTCGATCTGACCGTCGCCGCTCTGGGGACGGCGTTCGGGGAGAGCCACGTCGCCTTATTGAAACAGCTGGGGGTGCGGCAAGCTTATCTCCTCTTTGACGGGGATGCAGCAGGGGCGGCTGCCGCTTCCAAAACGGGCGACCTCTTTCAGAAAGCGGGGGTAGAGGTCTTTGTCGTCTCTCTTCCCTCGGGGAGCGATCCCGATTCCTTCCTCAATCGATTCGGAACGGAGCCTCTTCTCGAGCTTCTCGACAAAGCCGAGTCCTATCTTGCCTTTCAGGTGACCTTTTTGGGGCGCGAAATCAACCTCAACTCTCCCGCCGGAAAGGCTGAGCTCGTTAAAATAGTCAAGAAGCAGATGGTGGAGTGGGAAGACCCCGTAATGGTACACGAGAGCCTGCGCAAGCTCGCCTCAATGGTCCACCTCCCTGAAGAGATGATCGGCTTCAAACTAAATTTCTCACCCAACCTCTACATCAAAAAACAGGGAACCCATCCTTTCCAACAATTCGACCCCGACCGTGTCCTTGAATTGGACCTTCTCCGCTGGCTTATCCTCATGAATGAGAAATTTCATAAAACGGCAGCCCGCTATCTGACCGAGTCCCATTTTTGCGTCCCAGCCTGCCGCTCTCTTTTCAAAAAAATCATCGAAAAGAGAACGGTCGACCTCCTCTCCCTAGCGGCCGATTTGGAAGATCCCGAGATTATCGACGAGATTTTAAAAAAGAAAGTGAATAGAGAACGGGCGGAAGGGCAATTTCTGGAGACAGTTCAAAAAATTCTTGATCGGAAATGGATGCAGACGCGTGAAGAGATCAAAAGAGAGATACACAGCGGAAAGTATTCTGAGGAGGAAGTACTTGCATTGGCCAAAAGGTTCGATGAATTGAGACGAGAAACCTGTATTATCATATAATAACTCTATGTCGATTATGATTTCTCGAGCCTTTATTTGGTCGCGATTATTAGGCGTTCCCTTCTGGGTGATGCTCAACACACTCTCGATTCTCTTGTATAAAGAGTTCCATGTCTCTCCGATTATGGTTACCCTCCTGATTGCCCTGAAGCCGATGACCGCCCTTTTCGCCTCCTATTGGAGCTGTTTTTTCTCCGGGAAAAACCGGAACTTTATTTTAACCAACCTCATTCGGTTCATCCCCTTTCTCTTCTTCTTTGCTGTCGATTCGGCGTGGACTGTGATGCTCTCTTTTTCGCTCTACATGATTCTTAGCCGGGGAAGCATGCCGGTCTGGACCGAGCTTTTTAAAAAGCATCTTCCGAAGGAGTCCCAGCAGCGCCTCTTTGCTCTTGGAAACACCTGCGAGTATCTGGGGACGACGGTTTTTCCCATCATCATCGGCATGGCCCTCGATTACAACGCGAATTTGTGGCGTCTTCTCTTCCCCCTCACCGCTCTTCTCGGACTCGCCTCCACTATCCTGATGCTCCGCCTTCCCAACATCCTCACAGAGTCGCCTCCTATCAAAAAGAAAGTCTTCCTTCCGTGGAAGAATGCCTTTGACATTATTAAAAACCACCGCGATTTCCGCACCTACTTGATCGGGTTTATGCTTGGCGGGGCTGGCTTGATGGTCATTCAACCCGTTCTGCCCATTTTCTTTGTCGACGAGCTGCAGTTTTCCTATACGGAAATGATGATCGCGATAGCGGTCTGCAAAGGAATTGGCTATGCCGCCGCGTCGCCGGTTTGGGTTAGGCTTTTCAAGCGGCTGCCGATCTTTCAATTCAGTTTTCTCGTCGCCCTGCTTGCTTTCACATTTCCATTGATTTTGATCGGGGCGAAGTGGTTCTTTTGGCTTTGCTACCTCGCCTATATCGGCTACGGGTTGATGCAATCAGGAAGTGAGCTCAGCTGGCACCTTTCACCCGCAGCCTTTTCGCGCCAAAGAGAGAGCTTGCCCTTCAGTGAGACAAACATTCTTGCGGTCGGCTTGCGCGGCTGCATCATCCCGTTTTTCGGAAGCCTCCTCTTTTATCTTTTCAATTCGGTCGCTGTCATGATCGTAGGCTCCCTTTTCTGCCTTCTTGGCTCCCTTGTCTTGATCAAATACAGGGAGGAGTCCAAAAAAGCCGGTCTGCCGAGCAGGGCAAGTTGAGTTTCATAGGCGCCTTTACGAAGAAAATCGTTGCTTTTCAAATAGGTACCCCCTTAGTATACTTTCTTAAAAAATTAAAAATAAGGTATATACAGTGGCAGCTCTTTCCCTTTCACCTATTCAATCCGTAATCGAGTTGGTACCGAAAGCAAGCGGGAGTCCGATTCGTAGAATTCCTCCTTACCTCTTTGAAAACTGCAATCAGGTAGTATGTAAAAACTACGATCCCCGCTTTTTAGCGCTAATGCGAGAGCGTGTCGGTAAGATAAATGAAGCAAAAACTCCTGAGCAGGCTGAAGAGATCGACTGGATTTATGGTTTGGATCAAATTGAAAGAGGGCTTCTTCAAGGTCCGGAAAAAGTCGAAAGCAAGTTGAGCATGGAATCGATTATGCAGATTAATGGCTATTTTTCGCGTATAATCAGTGGAAAAGAAGCCGGTAGAATGCGGCAAGTGGCGATGAACTGGCCATTAAGAGATCGAGAAACTGTCGATGCCGTCCTTCAACAGATTGCGATGAGTCAGATTTTCAGTGTTTACGGTGAATCTATAGAAAACGATCCGGAAAAGCTTAGAGGAAAGGTTTGCCTTATGAAAGCGACCTATCTAACGAAGCATTTAAAACTCCATAAACAGCAAATTATTCAAGGCGAATTACAACTAATTGATCCATCAACGGGAAAACCCGCGTCTGAAGAGAGGGTAGATCAATTTAAAGAGATGAAGGATCAGGAAGTACTCGATGTCTATAATGCAGCTTTGAAGCTTCAGAATGAAAAGTTGGGAGCGCAGAAGAAGAAGCCGAATAAGTTTTTGGATGCCATTCAATACTTATTCGACAACAACCACTTCTTTCCTCCCCCCGAATCTATTCGAAGCGGGATTGAGGCCTCTATCACTTATGTTCAGCGTGATGAAAACCATCCAATCCTCAAGGCGTGCCGCATTTGGTACGATATTGTCCGTATTCATATTTCTCATGAAGCCAACAAAAGAACAGGAAAGGCTATCGGTTCGGCTATTCTTCTTTCCTACGGCTATCTCCCTCCTGTGATTTCTAAAAAAGATTCGAATGAATATGAGCAGTGCTTGATAAATGGATTTTCAAAAGGAGAAGAGGGATTTGAGGGGTTTGTCCAATTTATTGTGAAGCAAATGATCGAGACATACCAAATGATGAAAGAAGCAGCGACTTCAAAAGGTCGCCTGGAAGCCGATCGTCGCTCCGTGCAATCCTAATATGCCCTCGACATGACGCGATTCTCTCGCCGCATTTTCACTCTCTCTTACGGATGTGCGGTCGATTTCTTCCAATCCCAGCCAGAGATTCATCTCATAGAGCGCATAGAAGGATAAATTGAAGCATCTGC
This sequence comes from Chlamydiales bacterium, assembly GCA_020831465.1. Lineage (GTDB taxonomy): Bacteria > Chlamydiota > Chlamydiia > Chlamydiales > JAAKFR01 > JAJACP01. The sequence goes on along the minus strand of JAFIGI010000018.1, from coordinate 23,730 downwards.
AGCAGATCGTCCATGAAGGGCCGAGCTTAATTTGAAAGGTATGCGCGAACCTCACTTGAGCGTTTACCGAGTCGAAAGGACTAGATTCGAGAGTAGCATTTGAAAAGACCTGCTGAAGGTGGGAATTACGGTACCAGCCGAGGAGAGTCGCACTATTCGCTTCGGCATGAATTCCTAGATAGCAGGGGAGCATCCAGTCCAAGGCGCCCCCAATTTTCAAGCCACCCCCCTTGAATCTCCAGTCGAGATCAAAGAGGTTTCTCTCGTCGCCGGTTTCGGAAAAGTATTCTACATCCCATTTCTGTCCGATCCAGGCGCCAATCCCTCCGACTTGCAAACGACCCGTAATCTGCTGGGAGAGCTGAAAATAACGGTTCATCAAAAGGTCGATAAGATAGTAATTAAGCGAGATAGCGCTTGTCGCCCTTGCAATGGTGGAATCGCCTAGGTCTTGATGAAAGGTTCCTTGCATAATCCTTCCCTCTCCCGGAGTCGCGGTATCGCGCCCACTTAGATAGATAAAAGTGCCCTGCAATTTGAAGTTCCAATAGTCCCAGCACGTAGTGAAATTGAGAAAGGCGCGCGCTCCTGGCCGCCAACCAAAATGGGCAGACTCAAGAGGGCCAGTTGCCCCGGTTACGACGTCCGGTTGAACAACGATATCGTTAATGACATAGTCGAGCTGACTCTCTTTTACCGTCCATACTAATAACTCCGCGCCCGCCTGCCATCCGCATACTCCGGGTATGTTTGGGAGATAGCTTGGGTAGTCATCAACGATTTTCTCCTCCGGAAAGAGCAGGTGCTCTAATTGACATTGCATGTTGTAGAGCTGGCCGTGGATGCTTTCAATCTCCTGATGCCCTGAGTCTCTTAAGTAGTAGAGCTCATCTTCGAGCTGATAGACCAAACCCCCACTTTGATGGAGCGCTTGCTGCAACCGATAGTTTTCGCACTCGCATCTGCTTACTGTATCTTTTAAAGCGTGTGATAAGGTTTTCAATTCAGAGATCGTTTTGATCAAATCGGCGATTTTCCGTTCATGATCGCTATTTTGCTCTTGTAAGGAGTTGACGTGGTTTATAAGGTCTGGATTAGGTTGAGGAACTTCATGTTGAGGCGCTTGATAAGGAGGGGACCTCATCTCGCGTGCTGTGGGATCTCCCCGCACAGTCAATTTCTCCCTATCAATCTCACGTACATTAATTGCGTAGAGCGGAGACCAAAGGTTTAGGAAGAGGAGAAGAAAAACGGCATGACGCATGAAGACCTCGCACAGTTTTTCTGCATCATGACATAATGGGATTATTTTAATCTTCCTGAAGTTTTCCGAAGTCTATCAACTCTTCGCACAAATCCCAGATCTCCTGTAAAAGGGCTAAACGGTTCTTGCGTATAAGAAGATCGTTATCGACGATTTTCACCGCTTCAAAGAGCTTCTCCACAGGCTTTTGCAATTCTGCCACAAGAGCGAAGGCCTCTTCGTACTTGCGTCCTTTAGGATCGCGCCGGTCGATGAGCTTTTCGAAGAGCTCTTTTTTGACGCGGGTAATGGTTTTGAAGAGCGCTTTCTCGCTCGGGTCTAGAAAAAGCGCGGGGTTCATTTCGGGAAAGCGGGTTTCGGCGCTGTGGAGCGTGGTCTGCCAACCGGCTGCAAGAGCGCGGTTTTGGCTAAAGAGAATTTTCTTCACCCTGGTGTGAATCTCTAGAAGGGCAAGAAACGCGTCACGCTTATTCTGCCTAAAGCGGTGCAAAGCATCGAGTTTCCGCTGCAAGTCGTAGCAGTCATAGAGCCCTTGTGCAAGAACCGCCTCAACTTCGTCCTTATCATACCCCTCCTCGATTAGGATCGTACGCAGCCGGCTGATTAAAAAGCCTTCGATCTCGTTAAGGATTTCCTTGTCTGCTTTAGGAAAGAGGCTATGGGCTTGATAGAAGACCTTATTTATGGGGAGGAAGAGTTTGTGTTCGCAGAGAATTTTAATCAAACCGATCCCCTGGCGGCGCAGCGCATAAGGGTCGCTTGAAGAAGTCGGCTTAAGCCCGACTGTGAAAGAGCTGAGCAAGTTGTCGATCTTATCGGCCAGGCTCAATAATAGTCCACAAGGCGTTTGGGGGAGGGGAGCCCTTTCCCCCCGGGGCATCCAGTGCTCCTCAATAGCATAAGCGACCGCTTCACTCTCCCCTTGTTTGCGCGCATAAATCGCCCCCGCGTGCCCTTGCAATTCGGGAAACTCTCCTACTAGAAGAGAAGCGAGGTCTGATTTGCAGAGCTCCGCTGCCCGCAGCAAATCTTCGGCATCGCAAATGGGGAGGTGATTGTGGAGAGTGGCAGCTATTTTTCGTAGCCGTTCCACCTTTTCCCACACGCTGCCAAGTTCCTTCTGGAAAGTCATCTTTTTAAGCTGATTGTTGAACTGGTCGAGAGGCGTATTCAGGTCCTCCTCGTAAAGAAAAACGCCGTCCGCCAGGCGAGGAGAAAGCGCTCTCTCGTTGCCTCTGCGGATCAAATCTGTTGGTTTGTTGTTGCAGACAATCAAAAAGTGAGAGATTAGATTCCCTTCGCCATCCCCAACGGGAAAATACTTCTGGTGTTCGACCATTTCTGAGATCAGTACCTCTTTAGGGGCATGCAGAAAATTTGAATCGAAGCTAGCAGCCGTCACGAAAGGCCATTCGACCAAATGGACGACCTGAGCCATGACCCTCTCTTGCGCCAGAACTTTTCCTTTCAGCTTCACTTCCAATTTCTTGATCTGCTCGAGAATCGAATTTTTGCGCTCCTTGATCGAGGCCATTACCATGTGCGACCGTAGCGTTTCGAGGTAGGCCGCAGCGTGATCGATTTTAAAGGTTCCGGGGTCGAGCTGGCGATGACCGAACGAGCGATCTCCGGAGAGAATGCCTGCGACGGCAAAGGGGATTACCTCCTCTCCATACAAGGCAAGGACCCATCGCAGGGGGCGGGCATATTCGATATCCAATTCGCCCCACCGCATCTTCTTGGGGAATTCGGCCTTTAAAATCAGCTCAGGAAGAGCCTCGGCTAGAAGTGCGCGAGTCGATTTGCGGGAGGCGTGCAGCTTCGCAAAGAGATATTCTTGATCCTTGATGCGCCGCACTTCCAGCTGGGGAACTTCTCCGTTCTCCACCTCTTTGCGAGAGATGAGATTGAGACCAAGAGAACGGAAAAAACCTCCTCCCGCTTTTGTCGGTGTTCCGTCAACTTCGAAGGCTGCATGCACGGCAGGTCCTTTGCGTTCGATCGACTTTGAATGAGTCCCGCCTGCCAAACCCTTAACTATAATTCCTAAGCGGCGAGGCGTTCCAAAAACCTCGATCCCTTCAAAGGGGAGTTCATTTTCTTTTAAGAAATGGCGCATCCGGCTTTCCAGGTTTTGTACCCCGATCTCCACGAATGGCGCGGGGAGCTCTTCGGAGCCGATCTCCAAGAGAAAATCCTTCCGCTCTTCAGGATCACAAAGAGTGGAGGGAGAGGCAATTTCAAGTGAAGCGGGCTCTCCCTTCTGTCGGAGAAGGGGAAAGGCCTGCTCTTCGCGGCTTTTCACATAACTTTCCGCCAGTAGCTTAGCAAGCAAGCGGATCCTCCCGATAAATCCCGTTCTCTCAGTGACCGAGATTACCCCTCGCGCGTCGAGGATATTAAAAGCATGTGATGCCTTCATTACAAAATCGTAGGCGGGAATCGGTAGATTAGTGCGGACCAGCCGTTTCGCTTCAGCTTCAAAATCTTCGAAATGGCGGAGCCACATCGCCGTGTCGGCTTCGGTGAAGTTGTAATGGCTCCATTCCCATTCGCTCCGTTTATAGATCTCCCCGTATGTGATTTCGTCGTTCCACTTTAAGTCGAAAAAGGAATCGACTCCTTGAATGTAAAGGGCTAAACGTTCAAGTCCATATGTCAGCTCGCCGCTTACCGGTTTGACCGGGATGCCTCCAACTGCTTGAAAGTAGGTGAACTGGGTCACTTCCATCCCATCTGCCCAGACCTCCCACCCAAGCCCCCAAGCACCGATAGTCGGGTTTTCCCAATCATCGTGGACGAAGCGGATGTCGTGCCGGCTCAAATCAAGGCCAATCGTTTCAAGAGATTCGAGATAGAGATCTTGGATGTCAGGCGGCGACGGTTTGATGATCACTTGCATCTGGTGATAAAACTGGACGCGGTTCGGATTCTCTCCGTAACGCCCATCTTTCGGGCGGCGCGAAGGCTCTACATAGACGGCGGAGTAGGGTTCCGGCCCCAAACAGCGCAGGAAAGTCGCCGGATTGAAGGTTCCTGCACCCACTTCCAGATCATATCCTTGGTGGATCAAACAACCTTTGCTCGCCCAAAATTGGGTAAGCTTTGAAATCATCTCTTGAAAGTTTATCATAATCGTAAGAGTTCAGATCACAACTCTGTGCTTTGCCCGAGGAGCAGATAGCCCACAGAGGTGAATAGTTACTCATAAGCAAACAACTATAATGAAAAAGTGAGAAGATGGGCAATCAGAAAAAAAAGCAGAAAGCGTGGTTTGAGTCGATTGAAGAAAAACTCTTACCTCATCATGAGGAGGGAAAAGAGAATGTTTCCCTATCAGTGATTCTTCCGGTCTACAACTGTTCAGAGGTCATCGACGCCAGTCTGGCAAGCGTTCAAAAGCAGAACTACACCCCTCTTGAGGTAATTGTCATCGATGCAGGCTCTACTGATAGGACCCTCGAGATTGTCAATAGCTACGCTTCGATGATCTCCCGCATCTACACCGTTGCCAATTTCAGCCTTCCTGAAATGCTAAACAGGGGCATCTCTCTCGCAACAAGCCGCTACCTTACCTTTCTCTATCCCGGAACGACCTATCTTTCCGAAATGGCTTTTTCCTTTTTCGCAAAAAGCTTAGCTGAGCATCATGATCCCGATCTTATTTACTGTGGGAGCATACAGCGCGAGCTCAAGCGCGAACCACGTACGATTCACCAACCTTTTGATGTCAAGTTGCTCCAAACGGGGGAGAATCCGGCGACTCTCCCTGCCTGCTGGTTTCGCCAAGAACTCTTTGAGCGCTTTGGAAAATTCAATCCACGTTTCACCCTCCGACCGGGCTACGAATTTTATTGCCGCCTAATCCTTGAGAAAGAGGTGGATGTGGTCAGCATAGACCGGATCTTCGTCGACTTCGATTATGGCCGTTTTTCCTATGGAAAAGCCCTCCGTTTTGCCGGAGAAACCTGGCGGACGATTGAGGCCCACTTCGGATTTGGGAAAGCGCTCCACTGGTTTCTCACGATTAACCACCTTCTCATGCTGAAATGGCTGTGGCGCAAATTCAAGGAGACGGTTTTCCAAAAAAATAGATGAACAAGAATTTTAATGAAAACTTAATCAGATCTCTTTAAACTTGAAGCTTAAACTAAGGATTTTTGTATGACCATTCCATTTATTTCCCAGGATGCTTATTCGGTGGAGCAGCAACCTCTCAACTTAGGGGCTCTTTTGGGCCCTGATCAAGCTGAAGGTTTGTCACAACTCAGTCAAGAAGAGCGCTCAAGCCTTCTAAACGCCTTAGGGATAAATAATAGTGAAGAAGAACAACCTAGAGTCGAAAGAACCGCCGGGGACGTTAATAATCTCGCTCCACCCCAAATTCAGGCAAGCGTTGCAGAGGGACTTATCGGTCGGTTGGGATGGCCGGTGCGAGAAAGATATTTGCTTTTTAATCACTTGAGCATGTTCTGGACTTGGGAAGCTGTTCGGCAAGATCCCAGAAGAATCGGCGATCTTGCCTTTTATTACGCGTTTGGCATTGTCGGTTATGCGCTTGCTCTTCCCTTCCGCGTTGCTGTCTTTGTTAAAGAGCTTTTTCATCTGCCCTATTCTTTTTTTTGCAATCTCTGTGTCGACCGCGGTGAAAATTTCTTTCAGACGATGAAAGTGCGCCTCCTTTGCTTCCTGGGGGCTTCGGGAGAACTCGTGTCGGGGATTGTTGGGCTTGTTTGTCCTCCCGTTGCTTATTGGATCGACGAGAAAATCCAAGACAATGCAATCATTCACGCCAATTCGAGGATTAGAGGAATCCGCATCGAACCCGAACATTCTTTAAGCGATATTGTAAGTGATCTTTTAAGGGATGTTAGCCCAGAGACTTATCGGGGAAATGATGAACGCCTAAGGGATGTTAGCCCAGAGACTTATCGGGGAAATGATGAACGCCGCAATAGGAAGAAATTACTTCTTGAGCCCCTCGTTCCTTATTTTCATCAGGGAATGGAGCGATTAAAGTCTTATTATAATGACGACTCAATAATATCATATCCGGTAATTCTCCACCTGATCCCATTGCTTGGTTTTCTACATTCTTTCATGAACTCCCTTAAAAAGAGTGCTGACACTGAGTTTTTGGGAGAGATGAAGGGTTATATCAGAGAATATCAACCAAATTTAGATTATAACCAAGACTATCTTAACTACAAAGAGGCGTGGAAAAAACTGATTGCAAACTACGACGATTCTTCGCGGTTGGTGGAATATTTGATTTTAAGAGGAGTCCAAGATGCAGTAGCTGAAGAGGGATTGTGTGTGAACGATTATCTTCAAGGCAAAGAGCAGGAGTTAATTAGCTCCCTCAAAGAGGTTAGCGAAAACGAGACGTTTTCTACTCTCTATGATTCGATGCGTAAGATGAGTGCAGCCCTGACCAACTCTGATGGCGAATTGTTGAGTCTAGTCAACGAGAAATTCTTTAAGGACTAGATTCAATTAAATCGAGATAGGTTAAGCGGGTCTTGATTAATATTCTTACGACAAGTAGCCTGGTTTAAATCAATAGGCTGAATGCGTGAGTATCGCAAACTATCTCACATTTTTCCGCATCTTCATCACACCCATTTTCATGTTCCTCTATTTGGAACATGAACTTTTGGGCATTAGCCTGGTTGTTCTGCCCTATTTTCTCCTTACCTTCTTGATCTTCTCAGAACTTTCAGACGCATTCGACGGCTTTTTAGCCCGAAAATTCCACCAGGTGACAGACTTGGGAAAACTCCTCGATCCAATGGCCGACAGCATCTACCGTATTTCAGTCTTTTTGACCTTTACACAACCTCCGGTTAATCTGCCCCTCTTGATTGTCTTCATCTTCCTTTACCGTGACTCAGTGATTAGCACGCTTCGAACCATCTGTGCTCTTAGGGGATTTGCCTTGGCCGCTCGCGCCACAGGGAAAATCAAGGCGATTATTCAGGCAGGGAGTGCCTTTTTGGTCGTCATCATGATGATCCCTTATTCTATCGGGGCCGTCTCGCAAGCAGCTTTGCGCTATACGGCGATCACCGCCGTATCGATCGCTGCTCTCTATGCTCTCTTCTCAGGAATTGAATACATCTGGGCGAACCGGGAATACGTGATCCGTCTCTTAACCGACAAGGGGAGCAAAGAGTGAGCATGCATGGAAGAGGCTATTCAAACAGTTTCCTGGTGCAGCGAAGATTTAACGCGCATAAATGATATCGTATTTAATGTTATCGCAAAATATATCAATCTTTCGTAAAGAACTTGCTAGCCTTAGGCGTGAAGCTTTAAGCTCTCTGATCTTGCCCAGGTGGTCTTTACTGAGATCGAGTTTGAGCAAGCCTTCGGCTTCTTCAATAATTTTTTTTGAAGCTCCTCGAGACTTTCGATGACTTCGCTTCCAGGTTTTAAATTGATTCTGCTATATAGCCCGAACTTAACTTTTAGCTTTATAGATTTTTAGATAGTTTTCAGCCGGTTTGTCCCAGCTGTAGTCTCCCTTCATTCCTGCTTCCACCAATTTTTGCCATTTCGGTGTATTCCATAAAGGGAGGGCCCTATCAATCGCCTCTCCGATCGCCTCTGCGGTCGGCTGTGTGAAGGTAAAGCCATTTTTGCCGTCGAAAACCGTGTCTGCAAGCCCTCCTGTTTCCCGCACAAGCGGAACAGTTCCGTAGCGCATCGCGATCATCTGGGTCAGCCCGCACGGCTCGAAAATTGAGGGGATAAGAAAGAGGTCGCCCCCTCCAAAGACAAGATGGGAGAGTTCTTCGTTATATGAGAGTTCCAAGTGCACATGATGCGAACCGGTCAACTTTCTCTTTAAGTTGTAAAATTGGCCATGAGTTTTTTCGTCGAGCGCCGATCCCAAGAGCACGAATTGCCCCCCCCACTCTAACGTGCGCAGCAAGGCCGCCTTGATCAGCTCAGGCCCCTTTTGGGGCACAAGCCGAGTGATTGCGACGACAAGAGGGCACTCTTCGTCGGCAAGCGATAGCCGTTTACGCAGCTCTTTTTTGACACGCTCTTTCCCGGCAAGCCTTCTCAAACTGAATCTCTCCACAAGAAGCGAGTCTTTTGCAGGATCCCAATAAGCGTAGTCGATTCCATTAAGCACCCCGGAGAATCGGTTTTGGAGGCTCTTGAAGAGCGGCTGGAGACCGCCTCCCATCTCAGTTGTTAAAATCTCTTGGGCATAGGTAGGAGAAACAGTCGTTACATAGTCAGAAAAGAGGAGACCCGCCTTCATCAGATTGTAGCTATCTCCATCCTTAATTTTAGCGCTCTTCCATCCAAGGTCTTCGAAAATCTCTTCTCCGCAATGACCTTGATAGGCGAGATTATGAATCGTAAAGACAATTCTTGCCTCCAGTTCAGGGTATTTCTTCTTTATTAAAGGAGCCGCCACAGCCGTATGCCAGTCGTGCAAGTGAATCACATCAGGGCGCCTGCCCGAGTCGCGCAAATAGTCGAGCGCCGCGCGGCAAAAAAAGGCAAACCGGACCGGATCGTCGCTGCAGCCGTAAATGGTGCCCCTGTCAAATAGCTCGTTGGGATCTTGCGATTCGATCAACGTCACCGGAAGCGAATCGACAATTCCCTTCCAAGTCGAAAATTCCCCAAAAGAGGTTCCAAACTCTAAATCGCTGACGCTGTTCAAATCAAGCGCGTCATACTTAGGGAGAATAATCTCGACTTGATGGCCTTTAGACAAGAGAGCTCGCGACAACCCCTGCAACACATCTCCAAGTCCTCCGACTTTTGCGATTGGCGCCAGCTCGCTCGCTATATGCACAATATCCATAATTTTGAATCCTACTAAAACGTTGATAGAAAATCAAAGGCCTAGTAAGATTGTCCCTATCTTTGCTGGGGTGTAGCCAAGCGGTAAGGCAGCGGTTTTTGGTACCGTGTATCGGAGGTTCGAATCCTTCCACCCCAATTAAACGCAGTCTTTTTCCGTGTATGGGACGATCGAGAGGATCGACATACTTAAAGCAGTAGGCGATCCTCTCGATCGTCCCATACACGGAAAAATCCAGGCGTTTAATTTAATCCTTTCTCGATTCCTTATGACTGAACCTTATAGTATTTTTTCAGGGACCTCCCATCCGGATTTTTCAATCGAGCTCGCAACCTATCTGGGAACTTCCATGGGACACGTCTCCTTCAAGCCCTTTCCCGACGGGGAGATCTATGTGCAAATCGAGGACAATGTCCGGGGACGCGATGTCTTCGTCATCCAGTCGGTCGCCCGCGAGCCCAATTACTACTTGATGGAACTGCTGATCATGATCGATGCGCTAAAGCGAGCATCGGCAAAAAGCATCGTCGCCGTCATCCCTTACTTCGGCTACGCGAGGCAGGACCGGAAGGATAAGCCGCGAGTTCCGATCACGGCTAAGCTGATTGCCGACCTCCTCGCAGCGGCGGGCGCGACGCGAGTTCTCACCATGGATTTGCATGCAGGGCAAATCCAGGGGTTTTTCGACGTTCCTGTAGATAATCTCTACGCCCGTCCCATGCTGGCCGATGCAATGCTCAAAGAGAAAAAAAATGATTTGATCGTGATGGCTCCCGACCTCGGCGCGATCAAAATCGCAAGGGCTTACGCAAATCATCTAAAGGCAGACTTCGGGGTGATCGACAAGCGGCGGGTGAGTTCGGAAGAGGTAGCGGTCACCGCACTAATCGGGAACGTAAAAGGGCGCGACGTGCTTCTCGCCGACGATATGTGTTCCACAGGAGGAACCCTCATCCAAGCTGCCCATGCCTGCAAAGAGGCGGGGGCGAAGCGGATTTTCGTTGCCTTTTCGCACGGGCTTCTTGTAGGGGATGCGAAAACCCAGCTGATCAACAGTCCGATTGAAAAAATTTTTATGAGTAATACGGTCCCGCCATTGGAAGAGCATACGCATGAGAAGATCGAGATTGTCTCGGTGGCCGGCCTTTTCGGGGAGGCCATCCGCTGTATCATTTCCGCCGAATCGATCTCTTCGATCTTTTACTAAATTCCCGCTTTATTTATACTCCTTCACATTAAAGAATATTAGGAGAAAAACATGGAACTCACGGTATCCGGCCGACAGCCCGGGAAAAAATCAGAGATCAAAAAAATTCGACGTGAAGGGCATATTCCTGCCATTCTTTACTCCAAAGGGGAAAAGGGAAGGGAAATTGTTGTCGACGGGAATGCCTTTCTAAAAGTCCTTAACCAGATAGAAAAAGGGACACTTTCCTCGGTCGTTTTTACACTCAATCTCGACGGAAATAGCGTCAAGGCGATTATCAAAGATATCCAATACGCTGTGACTTCATACGATATCGTTCATCTTGATTTCGAGCAGCTGCACGATGATGTTCCTGTCACACTCAACATTCCGTTGAAGTTTTTGAACGCCGTCGAGTGCGCAGGGGTTAAGCTCGGTGGCGTGCTGCGCCAAGTAATCCGCCAGGTTAAAGTACGCTGTTTGCCAAAAGATATTCCCGACCGATTCAACCTGGATGTCCGTGACTTGACGATGGGGCAATCTCTCAAGTTAAACAAGTTACAAATCCCGAGCGGGGTCACTCCCGTAACCGGCTTGAATGAAGTCGCCGTCGTTGTAGCGAAGAAATAATGCAAGAGGATTTTCTAATCGTCGGGTTGGGAAATCCGGGATTAAAGTACGAAAAGACCCGCCACAACCTAGGATTTATGGTGGTGCAGGCCCTGGCTGAAAAGCAGGGTTTACCGTTTAAACGGGGATGGCGGATAAAAGGTAAAATTGCCGGCGGTGTAATCGGCGGCAAAAAAGTCCATATACTCATGCCCTCCACTTATATGAACCTAAGCGGAGAGGCGGTGCGCAAATGCCTTGGGTATTACCGGATCCCGCTTCAAAATCTCCTGGTGGTTGTCGACGACGTCTACCTTAAATTGGGGACGATGCGGCTCAGGGAAAAGGGGAGCCCAGGCGGGCATAACGGTCTGAAAAGCATCGAAGCTCATCTGCGCACTCAGGAATATTCCCGCCTACGCATGGGTGTGGGGGGAGAATCGCTTTCGGAGAGTGTTTTGGAAGCGTATGTTCTGGGGAACTTCAACACCGAAGAGCAAAAGATCCTGCCCGATGTAATCGAGGCGGGGGCAAATCTCGCGGCATGTTGGGTGATCCAAGGAATCGAGCCTGCTAAGCAGTTAGCAGGCGAATTAAAAGGTAGTCTATGAAAGAAAGAAATCAGCTTTATGAGGGAATGTATATCCTCAATGCAACATTGAGCGAGGAGGCGCGCACAAAGGCATTGGAGCGCATCACTTCAGAGATTACAAGCCGTGGAGGAGAGGTGCATAAGGTGCACGAGCAAGGGCGGAAAAAGCTCGCCTATGAGATCCGCGGCTCTCGGGAAGGGTACTATTTCCTTCTCTACTTTTCAGCTCCCGCTTCTAAGCTGGCTGAGTTGTGGAGAGAATACCACCTCAATGAGGATCTCTTACGGTTTTTAACACTAAAGACCGAACAAGTGAAAGAGTCACTCGAATTTAAAAAATTACCGGAATAAGGATTATGGAAATGTCAAGAATGTCGTCAGACTTTATAGGAGAGTCTCGAAGAAGACGCGCTTCCTCGAAGCGTTGTCCGTTCACGGCGGCAGGTTGGAAGGAGATCGACTATAAGGATGTCGAGACGCTTAGGCGCTTTATCACAGAGCGCGGCAAAATTCTTCCCCGTCGCATCACAGGCGTCTCCGCGCACTTTCAACGGCTGTTGAATACAGCGATTAAACGGGCCCGCTATATCGGGCTGCTACCCTTTGTCGCGGAGGAATAATCATGAAGCAGCAACTTTTACTTTTAGAAGATGTGGACGGTTTGGGCAGAAGCGGCGAAGTCGTCACTGCAAAGCCCGGCTTTATCCGGAACTTCCTGCTCCCGCAGAAAAAGGCGGTCATTGCCGACAAAAACGCGTTGAAGATGCAAGCCCGTCTCCAAGAAGAACGCGAGAAAAAGGCGGCGGTCGACCGAAAAGAGGCTCAAGAGCTCAGCTCCAAGCTTGCAGAGGTCGTCATTTCGACCGAAGCGAAGATCGATCCGGACGGCAAGATGTATGGTTCGGTCACGAGCCTCGATATTGCCCGTTTGATGCAGGCCGAGGGCCATCCGATCGAGCGGAAACATGTGCTCTTGTCTCATCCGATCAAGACCCTTGGACGGCATAAGATTGAGCTCAAGCTCAATGAGGGCGTGCCAGCTTCCTTTATGCTTGAAGTGATTCCCGAAGGGGGGCAACTTCCTGTTCAGGAAGAGGTCGTAGCTCCTGTTGAAGAAGAGTTGAGCGAAACTTCTAAGCAGTGAGTCTCACTCTTCTCTCGCCTGCAAAGGTGAATCTCTTTTTACGTATCCTTGGCAAGCGGCGTGACGGTTATCACGCCCTTGCCTCCTTATTTCAGACCATCGATCTTGCAGATACCCTGACATTCACGCTTTCAAAAGAAGACAGCCTCACTTGCACCGATTCCTCAATTGTCCAGGACAACCTTGTTTGGAAGGCTCTCGAGCTATTTCGCCGCAAGACAGGACTGCAATTCAACATTAGCATCCATTTAGAGAAGAAAATTCCGCTACGGGCGGGCCTTGGCGGTGGAAGCAGCAACGCTGCAACAACGCTCAAAGGGGTTAACCAACTTCTTGGATCTCCTCTTTCCCACGAAGAGCTTCAGAACTGCTCTTCCGAAATCGGCTCGGACATCCCTTTCTTTTTTTCAAAGAGAGGAACGGCCTATTGCACGGGAAGAGGCGAGATCGTCCGCGAACTACCCGCAATTGAGGAAAAGTTCGAAATCTATAAACCCAAAGAGGGCTTGTCGACCGCTGACGTTTACAAAGCGCTCGACCTTTCAGCATGTTCGAAAGAAGACCCGGAAGAGCTACTCGAAGGCTTTATAAAGGGTAAACCTAAGTATATTAATGATTTAGAGATCCCAGCTTTCAAACTGATGCCCTCGCTCGCTAGAGTGAAGGAAAAAGTAAACGGCACCATGAGCGGCTCAGGCACCGCTTTTTTCTTTACCCATTCGGCGGGATGATAGATGCACCTGTAAAGGGGAGTTTGATCGCAGAAGATACTTTAGGGTCGGGGTTTTGCTCTGTTGCCTTAAAATCTATTTCCGCATTTGGGTCGTATAGTCGAGTATTGGGCATCTTCATTGGTTTAATACCCGGTGGTTCTGCAGCCTTCTCCTTGCTAGGTTGAAACGTATGAGTCTTCGGATCAAAATGGACGTTTTTTGGAATTTCCATATGCTACCTCCGTTTAAATTCTATTTATATAATCCTTGATTTTCTGTCGAATTATTATCTACCTTTCTGCTATCGTCCTCACCTTATGAAACTTTTCAAAGATAAATATATTGTGGTGACAGGAGGGGCCGGATTCATCGGCTCGGGCGTCGTCCGTGAGTTGAACGACCGGGGATTCAAAAACATCGTGATTGTCGATAACCTTGGATCTACCGAGAAATGGAAGAATCTTGTCGGGAAGCAATTTCTCGATCTGATCCATAAGGATAGGCTTTTTGAATGGCTGGAGGGGAAGGAGCGCGACATTGAGGCATTCATCCATCTGGGAGCCTGTTCGAGCACTGTTGAGAGTGACGCGCAATATCTGCTTGAGAATAACACCCGCTATTCGGTGCGGCTTGCCGAGTACGCCCTTGAAAATGGTCACCGCTTCATCTATGCCTCTTCAGCTGCAACCTATGGGGATGGAAGCCGCGGGTTTTCCGACCGCCATGAGAGATTGGAAGAGTATGAACCTCTCAACATGTACGGCTATTCCAAACATCTTTTCGACCTTTGGCTTAAGAACCACAACCTACTCGACAAGGTCGTTGGTCTGAAGTATTTCAACGTCTTTGGCCCGAACGAGTACCATAAAGGCCGCATGTCTTCGGCGATCCTGAAGATGCTTCCCGATGCCCAGAAAATGGGGAAAATCCGTTTGTTTAAATCCTCTGAGCCTGGCAAGTATCCCGATGGAGGGCAGCTGCGCGACTTCATTTATGTGAAAGACGCAGCCAAGATGACGGTGCAGTTCCTGACAAACGACCGCTTCGGGATTTTCAATATGGGGAGCGGAAAACCCGAGACATGGAACGCTCTTGCGAACGCGGTGATTCAGGCGCTTGGAAGACCTGTGGAGATCGAGTATATCCCGATGCCGCAAGACTTAATCGGGAAATACCAGAATTACACCTGCGCCGAGATGGGAAAATTCGATGAGCTGCTCAAACCGGAGTTTGCTCTGGAAGCGGCTGTGAAAGATTATGTGCAAAACTACTTACTGCCGAAGAAATTTTGGTAAAATTCGATTCGAAACGGATTCTTGTTGCGGGCGATTTCATGCTCGACGTCTACACGATTGGCGATGTTCAGCGGATCTCGCCGGAAGCACCCGTTCCCGTGCTGCGCGTCGTTGACGAAAGCCGCCGCCCCGGGGGCGCTGGAAACGCAATCCTCAACCTTGTCTCTTTAGGAATGGAAGTTGTCGCCCTTGGACGGGTAGGAAGAGACGAAGCAGGTTCACACTTTATTGAATCGCTGGCTAAAGAGGGAGTGGATATCTCTGCGATCGAGAGCGACCCTGATTGTAGAACGCCCCTGAAAAACCGGATGATCGCAGCAGGACAGCAACTGGTGCGCATCGACTATGAATCGCCTGCCCCCCTGAGCGCTCCTCTTGAGCAAAAGATCACCGAAGCACTTCCCACCCTTTTAAAAGGAATCGACGTAGTGGCGCTCTCCGACTATGCGAAGGGATTTTTGACACCCTCTCTTTTAAGCGAGTTGATCGACCTAGCCCGCGCCTACAAGATCCCCGTGATTGTCGACCCTAAAGGGCGCGATTTCCTCCGCTACCGGGGTGCAACCCTTCTCAAACCCAATCTATCGGAGGCGATAGAAGCGGCCGGCCTCGGCGCCGAGGCGACCCTTGACGAGGTGGCGCATCAAATCCTCGATGAGGTGGCACTCGAGACACTGATGATCACCCGGTCCAAAGAGGGGATCTCGATCTTTGACGGCAGCACGAGGAAGGATTTTCCCGCGCGCGTCCATGAGATCAAAGATGTGACGGGCGCCGGCGATACGGTATTAGCCCTCGTGACAGTAGCTCTTGCCAACGGCATGAACCTAGCTGATGCGGCTGAGCTGGCAAATATCGCCGCCGGGATTGCCATTGAACGGGTCGGCTGCGCACGCATTACCCTCGCCGACCTCGCCGCTCGCTTGCAGCTCTCTTGATTTTTTCTAGATCAAGATTAACGTATTCAACCCTAAATAGATCGTAATTGTGAAGATATCGGACATCATCAAGACGACAGGTCCCGCAGCGACTTTGGGATCTAGGCGCAGGGCATGCAAGACGATCGGAAAGATCGCTCCAAATAATCCTGCCGTGATCATGACAAGAACGATAGAGGAGCTGATTGCGATGACCGGCATGATCTCCAAGCTCCATGCAAAATAGAAAAAAGTGATGATGACCGCGCTTGTAAGCCCGAGCAAAAAACTCGATCTCCCTTCTACCAAGATGCGGCGCCAGACCTGTCTCCAGTGGATTTTCCGAATATGTAGAAAGCGTAGACTAAGGGTCATCGACTGAATCCCAATCGATTCACCAAGTCCCAAAACAAGGGGAATGAAAAAGGCGATCAGCACGACCTCGACGAGAGGTCCCTGGAGAAATTCAGAGATGACTGCACAGATCAGTCCTCCTACCAAATTGCAGAGCAGCCAAGGCATCCGCAGGCGGTATTCTTGCCAAGACGAAGCGTATTTCCGCTGTTCAATCGAGAAACCGATAAACTGGAAGATATCCGCCTTTAAGTTTTTATAGTGGATCTTTTTCGCTTCGTACCTCGGATCGTGGCTAAAAGGATAGATTTCCAAGACCCCGACAAATTGCTTGATTTCATTGACAACTGGGATTATCAGAATCTGATTGGCCGCAAGCAGCTTCAGCCCCTTTTCAAGCGGCTCCTCTTTCGTCACGTACATCACATCCGTGTCGATTAGATCTATCAGAAGTGTTTTAGGGGAGTTGTATAAGAGGTCGGAAAGATCCAGGACTCCCTGTAGCTTATTTTCTCTATCGGTTATGTAGAGATACTCGACCCTTTTTTCCGCTTTGACCGATTGCAGGGTATAGAGCACCTCCTCCACACTCTGGTTGATGGTGAAGTGGTAGGGGAAGGGATCGGTAAACTCGCGGATGGGCGATTCAAGATCGCGCTGGCTGATCCGTTTTGTCGTATCGATTCTCACGCATCTTCTTTTATACAATCCCTTTTTTATAAAAAAGGCTTTTCACTAACATGCTCAGCAACTAGACAGTATCAGGAAAAATTACTTCATATTTAACTACTTTACCGATTTTTTCTAAGTAACCTCGTAACTGCTCGGAAGCTTCTTCAAGACCTTTAATTTCTTTATCAAGCGATTCTTTTAAATCCTTTGCTAACAGACTATCAGCGTCTCCTGTGACACTATTGAATAGGTCTGTAAGAACCTGGATGGTTCCATCAGCATTATTTTCGTTATTTTTTTGAGCCTTCAAACTGAGTTGAGCATGAATTTGCATTTTTTGCACAGGATTTAGCTTTGTAAAATTAAGCTTACTAAGGTTATAGCATTGATTTTGATATGGAGAGAAAGTTAACGCCTTGTTAATTCTCTGTTTTTGGTTTTTTGCTAGTTTTTCTTTTTCAAGCTTAATTAGTTCAGCTTCGCGAGCTCGATCGCTTTCAGTACGTCCTTGAGTTGATCTTTTAGCTTCATCGCTCTTCGAATTAACGGCATCGATCAAATCCGTAGTCAATTGTTCCATTGCTAAGTTGATCCGCTCGATCTGGTCATCAAGATTTGTAGCTTCCTTGATCCAATCGTATAACTTGTCAAAATATGACTGGAGCGGGCGTGAAAGATTTTCAGGTTCAACAGTTCCTAAATAGGAGCGCTCCAAAGTACTTGAGGGATCTTGTTGATCGGAAGCAATTAAAGAGTTCACTAAGTTTTCCTGAGCCTCATTAAAACAGTTAAGATTCTCTTTAGCAGAGAGTAAGAGTTGTTTATTTTCCAGATACGTTTTAAAGTCACTGAGAGCCGTTTTTATTCGCAGGCGTCCCGCGGCCATCTCTGCAAGTTTCATAATGGCTTCTTTAGCATTAAGAGTCATTTGGGGTGCCTTTAATTTAGAACTAAGACTAGCCTTGCCATTTTCTAGAAGAGAGGCTGTGAAGGCTTGCCCGACCGAGGAATCCTTTGAAGTTGTTTCTTCTTTCGTGTCAGAGGATTGATTCTTTTTTCTGACCTCTTCCTCAAGGCGACTTTTCTCTTGCTGAAGACTGCTGACTTCTTGTTCATTAGTTTTTTGGGCTTGTTGGAGATTAGCTCTAGCCTTTTCCAGATCTTGTTGAATCATTTGGATTTGCGCTTCTTTCTCCACGCCTATTTTTTTTGCGGATTCCTCATTAGCTGTGATCTCAGCTCTTAATTTTTGGATTTTTTCTTCGTGTTGGACTTTTTCATTTTGAGCTTCTTTCAGTTTCTCCTTCAGTTCATCGATTTCCCTTTGTTTAGCTTCGCCGTCAGGAGTTTGTTTTGCATACTCTTCGTTAATTTTTTTATCACGCGATTCTAACTCTTTTTCAAGTGTTTCTATTTGGCTGAGGCACGTATTTTTTTCTTCTCGAACATGATCAAGTTGTTTTTCAAGATTTCCAATAAGATTTTGGTACGCGTTTTCAGTTTGTTGACTAGCTTCTTCAACGTCTTTCAGTTCTTTTTCAAGCCTCTCGATTTCGCTTTTCTGGGTTTCAAGCGTAGAGGAAAGGTCTTGGTACGAGGCTCGTAGCTGTTCCAAATTTCCGCTCAACGCAGAGTCTATAGCCACACCATTTGCCTCTTCGCTATCTTCAGCCTTCGAATTTTGCCCAACACTTTTCTGGAGTTGATCTAGTTTCGCATTTGCTTTGATTAAATCTCTAGATACTTGAGCGTTTTTCAAATTCTGCGTTCTTTTAAAAGCTTGAAACTTGTTGATATAACAGGCTTGCTGGATCATGAGCTTGATGAGGTCGACAGCGACAATGCCTACTCCTGTGAGAATCATCGCACCGGCCACAGAGGAGCTCATGGAGTCTAAGCAGGAGAGAGGTCCAAGATTAGCGAGACCTGACATCTGAATAATAGCCAAAACCCCTACGGATGTGAAGAGCGCTGCAATGGCTAGGTCTGTAATGAGAGCCGCTTTCTCGCTGCAGTCGAACAATTTGGGTTTGTTTGTTTGGTCCATTGGAACTTTGGAACCGTTGAAACAATGTACAGCTAAAAAGGCCATAATGATTCTCCCATTTGAGATCTGTTTTAAAGATCTAAAATGATATCAATGATAAAAGATAAAATAAAGAAAAATAATGTTAAATATTTTTTATAAGAAAAAACCAAACCCTAATTCAGGGTTTGGTTTTATAATAAATAATTTATTTAGCATTCAATTGCTGTCTAAGTGTCTCATTTTCCTTTTCGAATTTTTCGACAGCTTGTTTATATTCTTGCTCAGCTTTTTGAGCTTTCTCTTGCTCAGCTTTTAGCTCGCCTTGAACCTTTTCAACAGCTTGTTTATCCTCTTCCCGAATTCTTTTAGCACTAGCTCTTGCAGCTTCTAGGTCTGTTTCGAGCTTGTGTATAGTCTCTTTTTTAGTCTTATTCTCGTTTTGAGTTTTTTCTAAATTCTCTTTTAATTTTTCAGCTTCTTTTGCCTCTTTTTGACTTTGTTCTAAATTTTTTTGAGCGTTTTCCAATTTTGTTTGAATCTCTTGGATTCTCTCTTGATGTTCTTGCTCTTTCTGAGCAATTTTAACTTTTTCGGTATTTAGATCTCTTCGGAGTTCCTCAATTTTTTTCTTTTGAGTTTCGTTGTCTTTAAGAGTTTCTTGAGCAGCCCTTAAGTTTTCTTGAAGTTGGTTGACTTTTTGTTCAAATTCCTCCGCCATTGCTCTGTGATTATTTTCTGCTTTTACTAACTCTTCTCTCAGATTAGCGATTGTTTCCTCTTTCTGATTTTTTTCTTGCGACAAACTTTCCACATGTTTGGTTAGGCTTGCGATCTGCTGGTTCAAATGGTTAGTTTTAGCTTCCGCCTCTTGAGTTTTCATCTCTTCCCTTTCATTCAATTCATGAACTTGAGCCTCCAATGTTTCAATTTGCTGTTTTTTTTCTTTCAATTCCTCGAGCTTTTTAGCGGCCGTACCATTGTGGTCGATCTCTAGCTTGGAAAGCTTGTTGATGTGGCGTGCTTGCATGATCAAGAGCTTGATAAAGCCTGCGGAGATAATGCCGACTCCACCTAAAACCATCGCGCCGGCCGCAGTGGAGTTGATCGAGCCTAGGAAAGATAAAGGCCCAAGATTGGCGAGGCCTCCCATCTGGATAACTGCTAAAACGCCAACAGTTGTAGCAATTGCAGCAACAGCCAAGTCAGTAATGAGAGCAGCTTTCTGACTGCAACCGAGTAGTTTGGGTTTGTTTGTCTGGTCCATAGGAACTTTGGTGCCGGTGCAACAATCTACGAATAAAAAAGCCATAATGCCTCTCCCTTTTGAGTCTAATTTTTAAGATATCTTTATAATGGATCTTTAAGTTTGAGTAAAGAAAAAAAATTAATTAAATAAATTTTTTAATTTGTGGAACGATTCTTCCCTTTTTGAAGGGCGCGCTCTGAGGCAAAAAACCCACCAAATGCGCAGGTGAGGGTAAGCAGCTCTTTAGGTAGAGGAGGTGTCCAAACCCTAAAAAGGAGAAAACCGATCGTTCCGAGGGCCATGGCTGCCGCCGCAGAAGGTTTGCTCGGGTTTTTTCTCCAAATCGCCATCGTCACAGGAACAAAAAGCACACTTACGGCAAGCTCATAGGAGAACATGAGCATCGTCACGACGTTGTCGAA
This sequence comes from Chlamydiales bacterium, assembly GCA_020831465.1. Lineage (GTDB taxonomy): Bacteria > Chlamydiota > Chlamydiia > Chlamydiales > JAAKFR01 > JAJACP01. Next base: position 3,456 of record JAFIGI010000018.1, on the reverse strand, counting down.
GAGGAAGGAGAGGATCAGCGTGCTGATTCCCACGCCAGCGGTGATTGCTTGGGAAGCGAGAACCGATTTTCGGAGCTTCGGAAAGTCGCAGGCGACATTAGAGCTGATCGAGCAGAGAAGGGAGTCGGCGGTCGAGATGACGGCCATCAGGATAGCGCAGATGACAAAGGTGGCGACCGTTGGGTTAGTTAAGGCGCGCACGGCGGTGATCAGGATGCTCGCACCTTCGGGGATCTCAATCCCCATTGCAGCCGCCTCGCGTCCGAAATAGATCGGCACAAGAGAGACGATTAACAGGGCGGCGCCGGCTGCAATTGCAGCAAGAGTAATAGTGCGCGGTTTTTTTGCCGCAAAGCAGCGCTGTCCCATATCTTGTTCAATCAACATAAAGAGGAGAGGAAGCATCAGCCAGGAAAACCAGGGGGGAGAAGTGCTTGGCGCGAAGATAACGTTCTCTGGAAGGGCCGGTTCGCGCGTAAAGCTGGCAAAAACGGCAATTCCAAATGCAATCAGAATGAAGAGCGTTTGCATGATGTCAGTGCTGACAACCGCTTTGAGACCACCCATTACCGTATAGAGAATGAGGACGAGCCAGAATCCGATAAAGAGTAGATTCCCTTCTAAACCGAGCGAGAGGAAAAATTTTCGTGCGGCGATCGCTTGCCCGATCAGAATAAAGTAGAGAGAGGCGATCGACAAAAGGGCGGCGATTTGCCGGAGTTTCGATGAGCGGTAGATCGTTTCAAAAATTTCCGGGATGGTTGTCAGGTTAAGCCGCCGCATTTTCGCGCCGTAGCCGAGCCCCAAGACGAACAGCCCAAGAACCATTCCGAGGGGATAAAACAAAACCCCCCATCCTTGCGAATAGGCCTCTTCAGAGGCGCCCATCAGCGCGCCTCCTCCGATTTGCGTGGCGAGCAAGGTCATGATCAGAGCAAAAAGGCCGAGTTTGCGGCCCATCAAAAAATAATCCTCGTTGGTTTTTTGGCCTGTCGAGGCACGGCGACCGAGCCAGAGCGAAGCGGCTCCCAAACCGGCGAGAAGAATAAAAAATAATTTTACGTTCATAAGAAAGCCCCAATTATAGTTGTTTAAAGAATTGAAAGAAAAGAATTTAGAATTGGATCAATGATGATGGGGGTGGAGAAGGGGGAAGATGTCTGCAGAAATAGAAGGATAATTTTTGAGACTAAACATCTCGATCTCCAAGAAAAATGTAGAAAGTCGGGGTTGATAATATCTTTCAATTGAATAAGGATCAAGACTTCTCTGCATACCCCTTTTTTTGCTCTCTCCAACTTTAAAAAATGCATGTCTAAATTGTTAAATTTATTTTTTCTTAATATTAATTTGTTAAAATTTATTAAAAATTAAGTTTTTCTGTGACGTCATTAAAAAGTATTTATTCCCAAGGTGTATGCTGTGGGCAGAGGTTCTCCAATCCTATAAACCTGGAAAAGAGAAGTCATTGCATGCTTGTGGGAGCGGGTGTCGTTACAGCGATCGCCCTGGTCATCATCGGATTATTAGCTCAGCTGAATTCAAGCGGCGCTCTTTACGGGATGCTCCACCAGCCCGGCACATATGGATTTATGATTGGTGGGGGAACTCTCCTTTTAGGAGTTCTCGCTCTCCTTGCAGGTCATAGATGCCGCCAGAAAGCCTCAACAACTACCCGCAATGGGAGTAAACAGCCTCCTGAGCTCTCTAATTCCTCTCCATCCTATACTTCTAATTGTGGAAGCATGATTATTCATCATGAAGAAGGAGATTCAGAAAATAAGAAATCCATTTTCTATATCAGCTGGACAGGCCGAGAAGAGAGAGAAACCCCGCCCGGACCTCAGCCTAATTCCCCTATTCAGCCGAACGCAAGGATCGAAGCTGAAATTTTCGGCTATGAAGGAGATGATGAAGAGGAGGGAGTGAGTGTCGAAAAGTTTAAAAATCTCTTCAAAGAAAATGCTCTCGAACTACTTTCCAAGCAGTCAGCGGCCGATTCTTCAGATGAGATAAGCATTTTGAACGATGAGCAGGTAGAGATTCTTAAACAAGCGAAAGGGTGCATCCGTCGACTTCGCCCGCCAAAAGGGCTTACAATCCATGGTAGCGGAGATCATATCGTCTTTGAAATCAAAAAATTAAATGGATTGATCTTTAAAGTCAGCAAGGAGAAATCTAAGGATCGTAAAGAGGTTGAAGAATATGTGCGGCTGCGCGAAGAGGCGCGCAAATTATGTGAGGAGAATCATCTCTATATGATTCGCATCCCGGCCTGCTCATATGTAGAGATCGATGGAGAATATTTTATTGTAGAAGAGAGGATAGAGGGGCTAAATGGCGATTACGACTTCCAGAAAAGCCTCTATACATGGGGGCTCGATCAGGAAGAGCTCAAACCCTACTTTAGGGACCTGTTCAATCAAATGTTATTTTTTACCTGCAAATTTGGATTTGGTGATTTTAAGTACAACAATATTCCTCTTAATTCTACGGCGAGGGCAATCTTTATCGACCTCGACACTTGGGGAGCGGAAGCGGGATTAACTGAAGGATTTGCGAATTCGAAAGAGGAGGGGCTTTTATCCTATCTTCCGCAAGAGTGGCTCCAAGAGTTTATCGGCAAAGCAGAAAGGCATCTTGGAAAAAAAATCTCTAGCGAGGCTGTTACGAAGCGCGTCATTCAACGGACCGAGAGGCGCGCCAGCTACTTTCAGTTTACTAAGAAAAATGAGATTTCCGATGTTAGCGATCCGGTGAATTTTGTAACCGATAGCGATCAACTCGCCCAGAGCTTGGCTAAAGCATTTTGTGAAGAGATCAACGAACAACTCAAAGAGGTTTACAGTTTCGATCTCCAAGTGGGACGAAGAGTGGACCTAGATTTTGGCATTAAAAGTTCTTTCTGGAGAAAAGTAAAGGAAGAAAAGTTTTTTAAAAGCTTCAACAGTGTACGCAACAAAACAGGTTGTTCATTTCTAAAAAACGTGCGGCCAGCATTAACTCTTCTTAAGGAGAGGGGGGTTATTTTTGATTTTGAATATCGCGATAATTTTACAGAGGCGGTCGTCTACGCATGAGTTAGATTGCTTTTTTTCTTTAACAAAAGATCCGGAAAAAGTATAATCATGAACAAGACCTAATTTGTGAAGTTTCTATGAACACTCCCTTTCTTCGCACTTCCCTCTTTTTCTACTGCTGGCGCTAGCCTGTTACATCTTCTTTTCCCCATTTTTCTTATCAAAATTTTTTAACAAGAGGTTTCAAATGAAACAGGAACAGATAAGTCGTATAAGGTATCAAATTAGTCAAACTAGGGTAGCCCTAAACATGTAGTGATTTCAAATTCTTATTGTAATCGCAGATGAACATTTTTATTACACCTATATGACTCTCTATTTTCTTTGAAAAAGATAATGCTTTTCTGACTAGTCTCGAGCATCGCTGTCTGATCGT
>JAFIGI010000017.1 GCA_020831465.1 Chlamydiales bacterium | reverse complement strand
TTTTCAAAAAAAATACCGGTTTCCAGGTATTTTCCCTGCCTTTGTGAGCTCAAACATCGCAATGTAGCGCAAAAGGTGAAATTCTGAATCAAATCCCGCCGAATTTATTCGAAAATCGCCTCTTTTTCAGGGTCGACTATTTAAACGCCAAATATTCGAAATCTATCACCTTTAAGCTATTTCCCATTCGAATGTCTCTTTCCTAAAGAGGGGCGCGAACGGCTCCAGGTAATCTCCCTTTTCCTCCAACAGACGAATGAGCGCGCAAAGACGGTCGAATCGCTCAGGATGAATTACCCGTTCCCTTTGCATCAGAGTAGGCCCGAAGAGGGAGGCTTGAATCTTATTATAATCGAGTTTCTTCCCCCTACCAACTGCTAGGAGGGCGAGGAAACCTATAGTCGAGGTCGCCCCGATATCTAGCGCATCTTTCGATGTCAAGGCAAGGTAGGTAGGTTTAATCAGCTCGATTAATTTCAGTTCGATAAAGTGATAGACGAGCTGGATAAAATCGAGTCGCTCAAGATAAGAGAGTCTCGTTTTTCTCTCGAAAAATGTCTCATGGATTTTCGGCAAAAGGGCGTCTATAAATTCAGGAAAGAGTTCATGGCTAACATACGTGGGAAAATAGTAGCCGGTATTGACTTCACTCAAATGGTCGGCGAATTGGGCGATAAAGTCCTCAGCCTCTCCTAGTTCTTGGTAAACTCCAGACTGATTATAGAAATCCGTATCTTTCGCTAAGGTCACGACCGTCAGGTTTGGCGCAAATTCGGCTTGTTGAGCCAAATCCTCGATGGCTGCCGATCGTGCATGCTCTCTCCAAGAGGTTCTATCTTGGAAGTTGATGATCAAAAGCCTCTCTTCCGGATCGCATCCACGCAAAAACGTTTTGAATTCCTCCGAAACGACGGCATGATTGATCCATTCCTGCTCAATTGGGCAGGGAAGATGAACCATCTTCAGCTCGCTTCCTCTGCGCTTTAATACCCATTCGAGCGCGGGAAGATTTCCTTGCATCAGCGGGTCAAAGCGGCGTTCCTCCTCTTCTCTTACAATATCCACTGCTTTGAAAACGGGTCCGTTTGGATGCTTTTTTAAAGCTTCAGTCAATGCTCTGTTTGCTTGGATTAAGGCATCCGAAAGCCGCTTAGGTTGCTTAGGTTCGCTTCTTGCAACGATCTCCTGAATCGCCTCCGACAACTCTCTCTGATCGTGCCATTCTGTGTAGAGAAGCCTGCACAGGAGATGAACCAGATCGAGGTAGTGTGGAAAAAATGTGTTCCCGGGAGGGGTGCCGTAAATCACGAGTTTCTCGAACTCGCGGTTATGCAGAACTTCCCTGAGAAAGAAAAGAAAGTCAGCAAAATAGCGATGACACCCTTTTAACGAAAACTGCCTGAGCAGGTTGCGGGGGTTACTTGCGAGCATGAGAGCCATACAGGCATTATGAAGGAGGGAAACTGCTTCCATCTCCTTGTATTTCATCGCTTCGGCGTAAAATTTCTCGATCGCGCGCCCGGCAACTTTGCCTATTGAAAGAGCGAAAAGGTGAAGCTCTTTATCTTCCCAGTTTTTAATCTGAAGAAGAGGATCATCACCAAAATATTCCTCGGCAAACTCTCCAAAATCACAGGCAAGTTTGATGTTACGGGCAAGATCAAAAGTAAAAAAATTGTAACCTGCTTCGTTTTTTAAATAGAAGAGTTCGTAGAGATGATCCCGTTTAATCACATCAATGTCATTCAGGATATGCACCCCTGCAATCTCTTCTACCTCTTCCTCCCCCCCGAGCAGTTCTTTAAGCTCCTCTTCCCACTCCTCCTGCTCGGAAAGGACCTCCTGCTCCTCTTTCGGAATCGGAGTCTTGGCAAATTCGCGAAAAGATTCCCGGATAACTTTTTTCCGATAAAAGCTTTGCAACTCTTTGTATTCGGGAAATTCGCTGACCCGCTCTTTAAATACCGCGCCGAAACGGTCAAGGTTCTTTGCAGCCTCGCCCACGAGAACCATGATCGTATTCACACCCTCTACAAGCTTCTTCGTATCACCTGTATTCTTCATCTTTTGATAAAAAATCTGGAGATAATCAAAGACGCTACGAAAGGTCTCTTTGATTACGTGTACTGTTTGATCGTCAGGTCCGGCCCGGACCCAATAGACATCCTGTAACCCCTGATCTGTAGCCTCCTCTACTTCACCTTTGTGCTGAATTAGACGTGCTTCTTCAGTGACTTCAATCTCATCAAGTGTTTTGGCATCTACAAGGGCATTGAGGTTATCCAATGCGTCTAGTATGTTTAAACCCTTAGGGTTCATCACCCCTCCTCCGCACCAACATAGGCGCTCTTAGAGACTTAGCTTATTTATCTATATTAATTATCCTCCTTTTTTAAAATATATCGCAAACAAAAGTAACTAACTAATTACAAAATAAATAAGACAAAAAGAATAGAATTAACAGAATCTTAAACTTTTGAATAATAATGAGTTAAGAAAAAGAATTCTTCAGGGATACCTTTAGTGGGAGCTTCGACAGAGAAGAGATTTCCTGCTTCAGGCTGAGCTTGCTTCTCCTCTTCAGATAATTCATAGGAGGCGGAAGTAATAAACAAAGTCTTCATGTCGCTTCCACCGAAACAGCAGTTTGTAGGACGCGAAACGGGCAATTCGAGAACACGATCGACATTCCCGTCAGGGGTGTAGCGGGTAATACGCGAACCGTCCCAATGTGCACTCCAAACATATCCTTCACTATCAACAGTGAGGCCGTCGGGGGAACCCTCTTCTTGCGGTAGACCCACAAAGAGACGGCGATTTGAAATTTCGCCGTCGGCATATGCATAGCGATAGATTGAACGCTCTTTCGATTCGGTCAAATAGAAAAAATTCCGATCGGGACTCCAAGCCATTCCGTTGGAAACGACAAATCCCTCATCCTTCTTGTTCAAGAGACCTCCGGCAAGGCAATAGAGGACGCCGTCGGGCTTTTTCAACTCAACATCCATTGTCCCAATCCAAAGACGTCCTTCGGAGTCGACTGCACCGTCATTGAAACGAATTCTCTCACTTTCGAGCCTGCTCTGCCGATCCACTGTTATCTCCCCTGTTTTTAAATCGAGGACGGCAAAGCGGTCTCTCAAGGTCAGAAAGAGGAAATTGGGATCTTCACAAAGGGCGATGTGCGTCACCATTGAAGGGGTCTTCCATTCTTTGAGCAAGTGGTGGCGGGCGTCATGCTGGTTGACGAACCCCCCGATGATGTCGACCCAATATAAAAACCCGCTGCGCGGATCCCAAACAGGTCCCTCCCCAAGGACATTGTGCGCTTCGATGAATGTTTTTCGATTAAGTGTTTCCATTCAATCCCTTCCTTAAAAGTTCCACCCGATTCCTCCCTCTCCTAAGAGGCGTGATCCGCTATGCGTATCATAGCTTCCTTCTATATTGATAAAAAGATCGAGATAGCCGACCGACTGGATTGCCCGGATGCCGAAGAGAAAGGCCGCGAGGTTGCGGGGCCCTGTCTGATCAAAGCTCAGCGGCTCTCCCAACAACACTCCGTCAACATCGCGGCCCCCTACCTGATATCTCCCATACGTGCCAAGATAGGGTTCAAAATCCCAACACGCATAGCCGCAAGAAAAAGATAGAGGGAGCGAAAATTCCAACCGGGTTGTGATCAGATCGACATGGCGGCCTTTGACGGATAAGTTCATAGAAGAACCCCTTTCCTGATAATCGCCCAAAAATAGACCGGCATAACGGAGAGTTAAACCAATAACAGGCCTACGCCAGATAAAAGGAAGTCGATAAGCGTATGTCACTTCTGGGGAAATGAAGGCTCCATCAATCTCTGCCCGCGCATTCTGCATACCTCCGGCAGCCAAGTTGTTCATCACGCACCGCCTATTTTCCCAATCGACATAGCCGGCTATTAGGGCAAACCCGAAGAAAGAGTCACAGAAACGGGCTTGATAAGAAATGCCGCCCACATAGTTGTCGATATCGGCTTTCTGCGAGTGATTGCTAACTTCAGCGCAGGCGAAAGAAGCCCCTCCGAAAAGAGAAGCGTCTCCTCCACACAAAGGGGTATCAAACCCCGCTAAAAACCCGCTTTGTGAATTATGATACCGGATATCTTCATCACGTTCACGATAGCTTCCAAGCCCTTGCACCCAAAAACTAGAGCCACAAGGGGTGCAGCAGACGAACCGGTGGCGGTAAATACTACTCAAAAGCGTGTCGGAGAGATCGGCTAGGAGGTCCGCTTGAAAGGCAAAACCGGTTGTGTCGATGACGGCGATTGTATTGCCAACCAGCACGAACGGGGCGTTGATCGCTAAATCCCCAAAACTTCCGCTTCCCAATGTGAGGCTAAGATTGAGTCCCCTATCAACAGTAAGCCCCAATGGATTGACTGTCTCGACAGAACCTTGCAAGTTCGAACCCGACAGCAATTCGAGTCTGGGATTTAGTCCGGAGAAATCAAGAGCCGCCGCAGCGGAGGAGATTGTTCCTGAATTCACAACTAAGACATCGTTACCGGATATTTCAATCCCCCGCGCGCTTACATCTTCGGCCAAAATCTTACCTCGATTTTCTATCCTACCCCGATCTCCCGCAAGGATAATCACGTCGGATACAGCTCCTCTGGTTCGAATAAGACCACTAGTTCGAATGTCATATTCTTCTCCTGCAACAGCTATTCCCGCGCTCTCGGCTCCCTCGGTCTCAATGACGCCTGAAGTCAAGATACGAGCCCTTTCCCCTGAGACTAAGATCGCCGTTGCGTTATTTCCCGTCGTCTCGATTATTCCTCTGTTCAAAGCTTTCTGATCATCGTTATTCATTTCTAAAGCTGCCGCCCCATCGACCTCGAGCCTTGCCTCTTCCTGCACGATAGCGCGGTCTCCAACCCCCGCAAGAATAATCGGAGTTGTCCGGGTGATTCCGCTTTCAACGACAACGGTATCCAGAGCGAAAAGGTCGAGTGCCTGAAATAAGGCTGGTACCAAAAAAAGAAGAAGCTTCATTTTAAAGACCTATCAACCTGAGTTTTGGGTTATTTTCCTCGCATTAAGAGGAGTTTACTCAGGAGATCTTGGAATTTTCGGGTAAAGCAAAAAGCCAAAAGTTTTTTTCAAAGACGAGGAAGAGAACCCAAAACTCAGGTTATTATCTATATTCATTTTTTTGAATGATAGTCGAGCCGATAGTTATGATCAAGTCTGAGAGACGCCCCTACCCGACCAGAAGAAGTTGAAGGCTCTTCACATCGCTGAAAAGCTGCTCGAGCTTCTCTTCGGTTGGCTCGTCTCTGAAATGCTCGTAATCAGAAATCAACCTCTCCACCAAGAAGGGGTAGTCCGAGCCCAACTCTTCAGCCGAAGCTCTAAGCATCCCCAGCTCCTGCTCAATCGATGTATGAGGGGTATGAAACCGATCCGGAAGATATTGATGAAAAACGGTTTCGATCTTCGAAAGCTCATTTTGGAATTGGCTAAGGAGAAACTTCAGACGGTGTCTTGGAACGACACTCTCATCATCATAACCTGGGGGTGGAAAATTCATACAAGCCTCTTAAATCGCACTTACAATAGGTCTAAATTTCAGCTGATATTCGTTAACTTTTTCTGTCGTATGCAAGGTAGAGCATAAGGATAGTCTCTTTGAATAAAATCGATCAATTTCTCACGGACAGCGCTGCACAATTCGAAAACCGTCGAGGCATCATTAGCCGTCATAACGATCCGAAGCTCAATTGTTTGCTCAGTGCAGTTGGTTACGTGCAGCCGCCACACCTTTTTATTCCAATCAGCACTGCCGGTAATCAGCTCTTCGGCTTTTTTTCGGATGATTTCGACAGGAGCCGTGTAGTCCAAATGAAGAAAAACCGAACCAAGCAGTTCAGGGTCTTTCGCATCCCAATTCTGGAAGGGATGGTCAATAAAATAAGAGATAGGAAGAATCATCCGCCGCAAATCCCAAGTGCGAGCAACAACATGCGTTAATTGAATCGCTTCGATCTTCGCGAATTCCTTTTCCACCATCACAGCATCGCCGATTTTGATGGTTTTCGTCATGGCGATCTGAAAGCCTGCCATCAAGTTCAGCAGAATTGGTCGGGCAGCAATCCCAAGTGCGATCCCCACAATCCCAGCTGAGCTCAAGATTCCGATTCCAACGCTCCGGACAAGAGGGAAGGTCATAAAAATTGAGCCAAGTGTGATCGCAACGATCGCGAAGAGAATGAGGCGGTATAGAAAAAGAACTTGAGTGATCATGCTCCTTTGCTGGATATTGACCGCAGAAGAACCCTCGTACTTGAAGTAGAAATAGCGGAATATTGCTCTTATGATATTCACTAAAAGCCATCCAACCGTCGCGATTACCGCGAGGGTGAGGGCATGGTCGAGAATCTCTTTATAAGGTTTTTCAAGTTTTAGTAGAGCAAGGATGATAATCGCCGCAGCTTCTATCAAGAGGAAAAGGCACGGGAAGCGAATCGCTTCGACGAGCCTTTTCCATACACCATCTTTACGAAAAGCTCTGCGTAATAGGGATATAAGAACCCAATAGAGCACGCACGCAAAGATAATCAGTCCGATCGAGAACAAGGAGTATGCGCTTTTGGGAACTCCTAAGCACTTTAAGAAATCTATGTTGGACATTTCTTTGAAATAACTTCATTCCCTATTAGAAAGAAAAGATCAAGTTCAAGAATAGCTCATTCGTTTTTAGTCTTCCTTTCCATGGTTTTCCTGAGTCCAATCTACCTTCAAATTCGGCGGCATTAATTGCGATCCGCGAAGGTCCTTCGAAGCAGCCACCATCGTAGTAGCGGTAACCAACATCAAGGGTTAGTGCGCATGGCAGAGAAAATCTTAGAGAGGCTAAAACTCTCCAAGCAAAACTGGTATTCCTCACACGGTTTCCAATTGATGTTGTGCTTCCGAAACCTAATTCCTCTTCCTCACCTAATGTTACATATGAGACTGTACGGAAATTATCGATATGGCTGATTCCTAATCCAATGCCAGCCCCAAAATGTGGCCTTACCCGTATATCACAAAATTCCCAGCATAGACATTCCCATGTGGGCGTATAGCCGATTGAAAAGAGAAGGTTTTGGTGGTTAAGGTCGAAAAATCGGGTTCGGGCCTCTCCAGTAAATCCAGGAGTAGGACTTACACCGGTCTGAAACTTTTGATAGTGAAAAGTCTCATAGTAAGAGTAGGTAAGATCAAAATCTAATCCGCAAACCTGTCTACCAAAACCGATGTAGAAGAAAGGACTCTCCTTGAGATCTGCGTTATATCCTTCATTTGAGAAATCCCAATAAGACGGGTCAGGATTGTCTATGCCCGTTTTCATACTCCAAGCATATCCTGCTCCAACAACTCCATACCACTCACTGCAGCAATTGAAATTGCAACATGGGTCTCCGTATGGGAGGTATTGTGCTGAAGCCTTCCCCGCTACGCAGCAAACGATAATTGCAAGATACAAAACTACTCTTTTCATCACTCCTCCATCAAGATTGTCTTTTCTCTTTTTATGCATATTGCAATTTTTTTTAACAAGCTTTCTACCATTCGATTTCGTAATCCAAACATGCTGCGAGTGATCGGCTGGAAAATTATAGAAACCAGATTTTTGGGTTATAGCAGAATCAGTTACACCTCTTGGGGCTCCCACCAAATTGTTATTTACAATGAGTTTGCACGTGAAGAATATAGCAGAATCAGTTGAAAAATTTACATTTTCAACTGATTCTGCTATATGTTCTTTTCTTTAGGAAAAAACATGCAAAAGGGAACCATATTTTGCCTAGATCAGCTGTAAGCTGACTTAGGCAAAATAAGGAACTGACTTGCAATCAATCGATTCTAACCACAGCTAAAGAACCTGTAAGATCCTTTTTTTGATCATCACTTATATCCTTTAATTTAACTTGATGAGAAGAGATTTTAATCCCGAAGTGGGCAATTGAACAGCAACTAAAATTTACACGTTTAAAATTAGTAAATTTAGCAAGCCTTTTTTTTGGTTTAGGAACCAAATCCTGGCAGCGTGTAACAAATGCTGCATCATGGGTTGTAGAAAGAGCCGTGTTTGAAGCCAACCAAGCAACTAGCTCGTGTAATAAAGGCATTTGAAATCCTTTCTCTTTCAAAACCTCTACCTGTTCTTCATAAGTCTTATTAAACGTTTCATTTAAAGGCAAATTTGTGATTAAAACTCTATAACATTTTTTACTTTTTAAATCCAATCTTTTAATTTGTTTTAAGGATGTTTCTGAAAAGTTGGATCGAGAAAGTTTTTTTAGACTAATTTTTTTTGGAATTGTCAATAAGGTAAACTCACCATATTTACCCAAATCTCGTTTAAAAAAGAGATCTTTCAGAAATAAGATTGTTTTCACATTCCTAGGAGGATGTTTTACACTGAGACCAAAATGTGTCATCCAGTCGACGCTTTCAAAAGTTTTAAGGGAGGGAAAAAAACGAGTTGGATGTAAAAGTTGATCGGAAGGGATTAATCGATTCCATCTTCTCGAGACGCGTAAAGCACTGGAGAGATCTTTGAGGTCGAGATAGGAAAAAATTTTTTGCAATACATTTTCATCAATTTTACTGATATAGTCGTTTTTATTAAAATTTTCAATATTGCTTCCCCTATTGGGAAGAAATTGTCTAATTGGGTTTAACATATAATTCACCTCTTGTTTCGCGGATAGCACTTTAGTAGATCGTACTTTGTTATTCAAGTGATATATATGGAAAAAAAAGAAGTAGAGCGGACTCTTCCACTGCTGCCGATTGAAGCAGGATAAGGAGGCTGTCCAAGAGTGCGTCCATCCGTACCGAGCCGAGCCGGAAGGGACATTTTTGTCGGAGTGAGAATCGGAAGAGGAGGGATTCGAACCCCCGGATGCTTTCACATCTCCTGTTTTCAAGACAGGCGCATTCGGCCACTCTGCCACTCTTCCATTAAAACTGCTGAAGGAACCTAAGGTTGTCTTCCATAAAAAGGCGGATATCTTTGATCCCGTAGCGGAGCATCGCGAGACGCTCTATACCAAACCCCCAAGCATAACCTAAATACTCTTCGGGATCTATGCCCCCCGCCTTCATCACTTCGGGATGTACCATACCAGCTCCGGCCACTTCTAGCCAACCAGTATGTTTACAGACGCTGCATCCTTCGCCCCCGCAAACAATGCAATTGATATCAACCTCCATTCCAGGCTCCACAAAAGGAAAAAAACTGGGACGGTAACGCATCTCGATCTCCTGATGCAAAAGTTTGACGAAAAACTCCTCCATCGTAGCTAAAAGATCAGCAAAGGTGACGTCCTTATCTATGTATAAACCTTCAATCTGATGAAACAGAACATGAGAACGAGCAGAGACCTCCTCATTGCGGTAACACTTGCCCGGTGCGATCATCCGAATGGGAGGTTTGCACGACTCCATCACCCGCACCTGTGTATTGGAGGTATGGGTCCGGAGAAGCAAATCCCCGGAAATATAAAAAGTATCGTGCATGTCGCGCGCAGGATGATCCTTCGAAAAATTCAAGGCTTCGAAGTTGTAAAAGTCTGACTCGATGTCAGGTCCATATTGAACCGAAAAGCCCATCCCCGAAAGGATCTCGATCGACTCGTCCAACATTTTCAAGATTACATGCTCGCGTCCTATGAAACGGCGGCGTCCCGGGAGGGTGACATCCAGCTTCTCGCTATGCAGGCGCGTGTTTAGCTCCTCGCGCTCAAATCGGCTGCACGCTGCGTCAAGCTGCTCTTCAAGCAGCGTTTTAAGATCATTAATCAACTTCCCAAAGTGAGGTCGCTGATCGGACGGACAACCTTTCAAGAGGGGCATCAGACCCTGCACGCTCCCTCTCTTTCCGAGGTATTTGACCTTTAACGCTTCGATCTCTTTCGTGCTCGCACTCTCTCTTAGATCCCGTTCGGCCTCCGCTTTAATCGCATCGATCGTTTCCTCAAGATTCATTACGCAAGTGCTTTTTTCGCCATGTCTGCAACGGCCTTGAAACTTTCGGGATCGTGAATCGCCATCTCGGAGAGCATTTTGCGATTCAGCTCGCATCCTGCTTTTTTCAAGCCGTTCATGAATTTGCTATACGAAAGTCCGTTGATTTTCGCCGCAACACCGATACGGGTAATCCACAACTGACGAAAATCGCTTTTCTTGTTTTTTCTGTGGCGATAGTTGAACGCCATCGCGCTCATAACCGCGTTGGCCGACTGGCGAACGTGATTCTTACGATCGCCCCAATAACCTTTGGCGCGCTTTAAAAGACGTTTACGGCGTCGCCGTGAGGCGGGTGCACTGGTCGCTCTAACCATTGTTTAAGCTCCTATCATCTTCTTGTACATCTTCAACTGAGTCTCCGAAACCGTTTTCGTATTGCCCAAGCGGCGTTTTCTCTCTGAAGATTTTTTTGTTAACTTGTGACGCCGACCGGGGCTGCCGCGCAGAAGTTTGCCCGTGCCGGTCAATTTGAATCGCGAGGCGACAGATTTATTTGTTTTCATCTTTGGCATCTCATTTCTCCTTTTTCTTGCCCTTCGAAGCTTGGGGAGCGAGAACGCAAATCATGCTCCGCCCCATCATTTTAGCAGGCGCTTCCACGTGGGCAAACTCTTGCAGCTCTTCCACCATCCGGTCAACAACGCGTTTGCCAAGTTGAGGATAAGCCATTTCCCGTCCGCGGAACCAGCAAGTCACTTTAACCTTGTTCCCCTTTTCGAGAAATACCTGGGCTTTTTTTAACTTGGTCTGAAAATCATGCTCATCGATATTCGGCTTGAGCTTGATCTCCTTAACTTTAACCTGGTGCTGAGATTTCTTGCTCTCTTTCTCCCGCTTCGTTTGATCGTAGCGGAATTTCCCATAGTCGATAATTTTACATACGGGAGGCTCGGCATTTGGAGCGATTTCAACCAAATCAAGGCCGGCATCCTGTGCCATGGCAAGCGCCTCGCGCGTCTGAAGGATTCCGACTTGATCCCCCTGGGATCCAATGACGCGCACCTTTGGGGCGCGTATTTGCCGATTAACACGAAAATTCAAATTTCAACTCCCATTTCGACTATTAGAGCTACCCACGTTTGAGTCGAGTAGAATAAAGAACGATGCAAAACATTCTTTTTTCTCTCAAGCTCGATATACGAAAGAGTCCGCTCTCGCCCATACCCGTCGCAAATGCAAAAAGCGATTCCTTCCGGATTTTTTTGCGGAGCAGGTCGAACTCTTCGATCAAATGGGAAAATCTTAAAGACTTTTTCCATGAATTGCAAGGAAGAAATACGCGCTTCTTCAAGTTCGTCGGAGTCAGCACATCTAATGGTGACAAGGTCTCCTTTAAAAAGCGATAGGGAGGCGATTTTATTTATTTCAGGGAAGGCTGAATGAACGGTGTGGGGATCGAGGGAGTCGGGAAAGGCGATCTGCCGAAAACCGGCATGTTCTTTTAGCCAGAGATCTTTCAAGTTTTCAAGAAGGCGTACCCCTTTTTCGAGATAGACCCACTCCCCTTCAAATGGGAGAAAGTACCCCTCCTTCGGCCCTATTATAAGGGGATCGCGTTTAACTGCCTCTTTGTATTGTTTGAGAAATTTTTTGAGTTCCTGTTTGTCGAAAAAGGCGGTTCCATAGACTTTGACTGCATTCCCCCCTAAAGACTCAAACCTTTGAAGTTTAAAAGCTTTTATTTCGCCTGTATCCGCGGGATAGGGAGCGGGACAAAGGTCGCGGAACTCCCCGATTTGGATGAGGGAAAGGATATTCGCCTCCTGGACAAGCGCCTCATCGGCGCGCTCAGGCTGACCGAGGTGCTGCAGATAAACTGCAGCGTTCTCACGCATCATCTCGAGCCCTTTGATCGGGCGCTTTTCATGCGCGATTTGGATCATCCGCTCTTCAAGATGACGCAACTCCCTCTCGCTAAACTCTGTTAAAATTTCTTTCGGAAAAAAGAATGTATAATGAAAGCCGACTTCATCGATATCACCATCAATCAGCCGGATTCCGGGGAATAGTTCGATAGCCGCGACTGCAAGAATTTCTTTTGCCGCATGCCGAAGAGAATTGAGATCCATGAGACTATCTCACTACTCGAGTCATGATGGGATATAGCTGACTCGAACAGCTGACCTCCACGATGTCAACGTGGCGCTCTAACCAACTGAGCTAATACCCCAAGAGGGGGAAAGCTTAACAAAATTCTGTCTATTTCAAAAGAGAAAAATGCTATCCTAATGCCATGTGCAATCATTTGCAGTTGGCTCACACTTATTGGGAAGAGACCCTCTCCCCGGGGGACAGGGTAATCGACGCAACTTGTGGGAATGGATACGACACATCTTTTTTAGCACAGTTCGAGGTCGAAGTGATCGCTTATGACATCCAAAAAGAGGCGATTGAAGCAACCCGCGCCAAAGCGCCTAAAGCGACCTATCGCCTCCAGTCACACGCCTCTTTTGTAGAAACTGAAGCTGCGCTTATTATTTACAATTTGGGATATCTGCCCGGCGGCAATAAAGATCTAACTACCATGTGTGAATCGACGCTCAAAAGTGTGAGAAACGCTCTTGAAATCGCCACCAAAGCGGTATCAATTACCTGCTATCCCGGCCATCCTGAAGGAGAACGGGAAGAGGCGGCTCTTGTCGAACTTGCCTGCTCTTTGGACCCTAGGAAGTGGACCGTCTGCTACCATAGTTGGCTCAATCGTGAAAAAGCCCCATCCCTAATTTGGCTCGTGCGTCTGCCATGATAAAAAATGTGCCGCAGACAAGAACGAGCTCATCTTCTCCTACCAACGCAAGCGCCTCCTCGAATGAGAGGGCGTTTTCGGGAATAAAGAGCCGAGGATGATCGCTCTTAATAAAATGGTCGGCGACGGTGTGGCGTCTAATAATGCGAAGAGAAGCTTTGATATCCTTGTCGGCTGAAAAAGCGATAAGTGCTCGGATTTTTTTCCCGGGATCCGTGAAGGCGAGCCTTTCGAAGGTGCGCTCCAATCCGGCCGGGTTGTGCGCGACATCGAAGATCACATTGCCGATCCGCTCAAAACGGCAGGGTGGGACCTCTGATAAATCTTCTTTTTCAATGCCTAAATGTTGCAAAGCTCTTCTCGCAATAGCTTGATTTTCCTCCTCGTAATGAGAGAAAGGGCCGTATACCTCTATTGCACCGGGATAATAACGGGCGTTAGGTCCTACCACAACGGGAACGCCGGGCTTGATGATTCCCCCCTTTTCATAAGCAATCTCTTTTATCGTTTTCCCAAGAAATTGCGTGTGATCGAGATCTATTGATGTGATCACAGAAAGAAGAGGCGTCACAATATTTGTTGCATCAAGCCGTCCTCCCAACCCGACTTCTAAGACGGCCATATCAACCTTTTCCTCGGCAAAATAGAGAAAGGCGAGCAGAGTGAGCAGTTCGAAGTATGTAGGCTTTTCGCTCAGAGACTCTATGATATGACGGAGGAGCTGATCTCCTCTCTCTTCTGAGATCATCGAACCGTTGATGCGCACTCTTTCGCGGTATGTTTCGATATGCGGTGAAGTATAGAGGCCGACTTTTCCGGGCAAGGCCGAAGCGATTTTTGTCGCGACAGAGCCTTTCCCATTCGTGCCTGCGATGTGGATTGATTTGAAGGCCCTACTGGGATGGCCGAGGGCGGCATCGAAGATCCGCATCCGTTCAAGGCCGAGTTGCATCTCGCTGATTTCGAGGGTATCTTTAAGAATTTGAGGCAAGATAATGGGCATAGAGTCGATCGAAGGTTTCTTCGCCTACCCAAGAGCTTCCGAGCAGGTTGAATGGTTTATTCCCACCATGATAATCCGAACCGCCGGTAATGATCCATTTTTTTTCGATTCCAATCTGAATCCATTCGCGTTCCAATTGGGGGGAAAAACGCGCGTAATAGGCTTCGATACCGTCAAAAGGCAACTCCAGAATATAGCGTATGAGTCTCCTGCGTTTGATCAGGTGGGGATGGGCGATGACCGCGACGCCGCGGGCGGCGTGAATTGCATCGAGTGTTTCGATTACGGAGAGAGAGTCGCCGGGGTCATAAGCCCGTTTACCCTCTCCCAAATAGCGATCAAATGCCTCTTTGATTGAGGAAACGATGCCTTTTTTTAGCATGACATTGGCGATATGGGGGCGGCCAATGGTTGCTCCTTCGGCTCCAAGCTCATTCTCATGAACAGCAATCCCAAGCCCTCTCAGCTTTTCCAGAATTTTTCGATTCCGGTCGAGGCGGCGGCAGCGATGCCGCTCGCAGAGGCTCTTCAAGGCTTCAGCCTCGACAGAGAAGGCATAGGCTAAAATATGAATAGGGTTTCCTTGATGTGAAGCGGAGAATTCGACGCCCGGCAAAAGTCGCAAATTGTGCTGCCGCGCGCACACGATAGCCGCGGGATAGGCGGCAAGCGTGTCGTGGTCAGTGATCGACAACCCTGAAAGTCCCGCTTCAACCGCCAGACGGATCAAGGCTTCAGGGGTATCCGTCCCGTCGGAAAAAGTCGAATGGCAATGCAAGTCAGCTCTGAATGTCATAGGGAATGTAACGGATCTCCTCTTCTAGAAGAATTCCTCTCTCTCGATAGACTTTCTCTTTTATTTCCTCGATCAGCGCGAGCACATCGACTGCTTTCGCTTTTCCCGTATTCACGATAAAATTTGCATGCCTTTCAGAAACAGTAGCCCCTCCGTGGCACATCCCTTTAAATCCCATCGCCTCGATAAGTGCGCCTGCACTTTCTCCCTCAGGGTTGCGGAAAGCGCAACCCGCCGATTTATCACCATATGGCTGTGTCTTGAGACGATAATCGAGAATTTCCCGCTGCGTAGGTTTGGCGCTCTCTGAAGGAGTCAAATAAATGATAGCATCGACAATCGCTCCTTGTATCGACTCGCGCCACTTCTGAAAAGAAGAGCACCGGTAAGAGAAGTCCAACTCCTCTCTTTTAAAGCGGATGAGCTCGCCTCTCTTCGTGACGTACCCGACCTCTCTAAGTACATCAGCGGTCTCTTTCCCATTTGCCCCCGCATTCATATAAACCGCGCCCCCGACCGTACCGGGAATACCGGAGGCAAACTCAAGGCCGCTCCACCCTCCGCGCGCCGTCACATTACCCAAACGGGCAAAGCTATAGCCGCTGCCGACCGAGATGACTTCTCCCTTTTGTTCAAGAAAATCGATTCTGTTCAGGATCACAAGCCCGTTAAACCCCCGATCGTCGAAGAGCGAGTTCGAACCTTTGCCTAAAATATGGACCGGAATGGAAGCAGAGTAAGCATAAGTAAGCATCTCTCGCATCTCTTGCACATTTGCCGCTTCAGCAAAATAACGGGCGGGGCCACCTATTTTAAAAGTGGAGAATTCACTTAGCGGTTTCTGTTTTTGGTGTGAAAAGGGAAGGTCTCTCTCCATTATTAGATTCGTCCAATAGCGCGTTTACATAGCTGACTGCTTCTTTTGTGCTAAACTTTCGCGTAATGCGCAAGGCTTCGGAAATCACCATTTCGCGTGGATGGGGGGATTGGGTGCTCAATTCGTAAAGGGCAAAGCGGATGATATTGCGCTCAACACGCCCGATACGCTCGAATTCATATCCTTTTGAAATAGAGGCAATCGTTTCATCGAGTTCTTTGCGCGCCTCATAGACGCGCTTAGCATTGTCAAAGGCATCGCGCACCGTTTTACGCGTTACGGAAAGCTCGCGCATTAGAAAAGGAATCAAATCCTCCTCATTGCTTTCTCCCATGTCTAGAGAAAAAAGAAGCTGAAATACGATCTCGTTAAACTTATGCGAAGAGAAGGTCATAGCTCAGATAGTATAGGACTTTAAAATTAAATAATCAACGCTATATGCGCTTTTTTTAGCGTTAATCAATGTGAAGAAGCGGCGGCGTAAAATTCATCGTCGAGAGCGAGGTCAAATCCGTCAAAGCTTTCGCACGCTGGACATTGAAGATAGGCGCGCCGAAGCCGATCCTGCTCGTCGAAGTAGAGGGCAATGACCAACCAGCTCTTATTAAAGTAATAAGAGAAAAGAGAAGAGGATTTAAACGTCTCTCGCTTGAGGGCGGATTCGAAGGTCTGTTCGGCCCTTTTTCGGGACATGTACTTGCGCAGTTTTGTCGGTCGATGGTGGGGCGAAGAGAGAAGTTGTAGAAATTCTTGGAAATTAAGAGTGTTGGGCAGGTTCATTCCGAGGTCGTGCGCCACGTCTTCCGGCAAGGAGACCGGATAGCGGAATCGACTGATCAGACGCGTCAAACTCTCAAACAAATGCATTTGATGCCCTATATAAATTCGGATATCAAGCAATTATAATTTACTCAAGCCAATTTTGTAAAAATCTTTCTCCTTTGCAAAGTCTTTATATTTAATATAAAATGTTTGATTTTTTCGAACGCTCAAATATAACGAAGGCATGTTGTTGATCTTCCTTGATACCGAAACGACGGGTCTCGATCCTGACAAACACCGCACTCTAGAGATCGCGTATAGAGTCATAGACTCCCTGACCGACCGCTCTATTGTAAGCTATGAGACGCTTGTCAGCCAGCCTCTTGAGGTATGGGCCGAAGCCGATCCCGAAAGCTTAGAGATTAACGGTTTCACCTGGGAAGAGACATTAAGCGGGAAGCCGGAAAAAGTTGTGGCAAGCGAAATTCTTAATGATTTGAACCATTTAGACCTGGGAAAGAAAGAGGGAGTTTTCATCTGCCAAAATCCCTCTTTCGACCGTTCCTTCTTTACGCAACTGATCAACGTCGAACTCCAGCGCCATAACGGATGGCCCTACCATTGGCTTGATCTTGCCTCGATGTATTGGGGCGTCCGGTTAAGCCGCGATCCCGAATTTTCGAAAGGAGTTAAGGAGAGCGATCTTTCAAAAAATAAAATCGCAGGCTTTTATGGTATTGGAGAAGAAGGGATGCCTCACCGTGCCATGAACGGCGTCGACCACCTCATCACCTGCTACAAATCGTTATTCTCTTGAATTTCAGGCGCTTGCAAAACGCGCGGGATCTGTTCTACGGGTTCTATCGCTTCTATTTCGTGATCTTCGCCAAGATCATTGAACCGTCTGGCCGAAACCAAGACACGCGATTCGAGCGACCCAACAGCCTTGTTGTAAGCTTGGACTGCCGCAGAGAGGCTTCTACCAACCTTCGTCCAATGTCCCCCCATATCGGAGATCCGCTTGTACAACTCGCGGCCAAGGGCGCTAATTTGTTCGGCATTGCGCGACAAACTCTCTTGCCGCCACCCATAGGCGACGGCGCGCAAAAGAGCGATTAGGGTGGTTGGGGTCGCCAAAATCACTTTTTGATCGACTCCAGCTTCGATCAGACCGGGGTCTTGCTCAAGAGCGGCGCTGAAGAAGATCTCGCCCGGCAAAAAGAGAACGACAAATTCGGGCGAGGGCTTGAATTGTTCCCAATAGGACTTGCGTCCAAGAAGAGTCATGTGGTTGCGGATATGCTGCGCATGCTCTTTGAATTTTTGCTGGCGCACTGTTTCATCTTGAGACTCGATAGCCTCTAAATAGGCTTCGAGAGGAGCTTTCGAATCGACGATAAGATTTTTCGCCCCCGGCAGCTTTACGAGCAGATCTGGACGGAAACGGCGCTCTTCGTCCGCAGCATGAGCTTGCTCGTAAAAATCACAGTGGTCGAGCATGCCGGCCATTTCGACGACCCGCTTGAGCTGCATCTCCCCCCATCTTCCCCGCACATTCGGAGCCCGAAGCGCTCTTGATAAATTGGAGGTTTCCTTACGCAAATCCTTTTGCGAGTCAATGAGAGACTGGACTTGTTCTTTCAAGGAGACATATGCGCCTATGCGCGCCTTCTCTAGGTTTTCGATTTTGCAGTCAAATTTGTCTAAGGTCTCTTTCACGGGCTTGATCGCCTGCTCGGCGATTTGGACAAATGAATCGTTGTTTTGCTTCAAAGCTTCACCAGCCATCCCTTTAAATTGTTCTTTATAGGAATCTTGAAGCTTTTCAATTAGGGCGAGTCTCGCTTTTAGATCTTCCTGCTTCACCCTTCCAACAAGCCATCCGATCAAAAGGCCAATCCCAATCCCGATTATCAAAAAAACCATCTCCCTTAACTCCTTTTGGAAAAATGTACTTGAGGGGTATATTTTCTGCATGGACTACTTTTTGAAAAGAAATCTTCCTTGGTTACTCCCTATTCTCTTCCTTGCGGCGGTCGCACCCTTCACCCCCTATCTTGATCTCGCCGTTTCCTCCCATTTCTATCTTCCGGGGAGAGGCTTTTACAACAACGCCTTTTTTCAGATTATTTTTCGGTACGGAGAGCTCTTTGGGTTGGCAAC
Source organism: Chlamydiales bacterium (assembly GCA_020831465.1). Lineage (GTDB taxonomy): Bacteria > Chlamydiota > Chlamydiia > Chlamydiales > JAAKFR01 > JAJACP01. Next base: position 52,194 of record JAFIGI010000017.1, on the reverse strand, counting down.
AGGCGGGTGCGCTTCTCTCCTCTTCGGGCTCTCTTTTTTACGTCCCGAGTGGAAAAAGTGGAGGCGTGGCGCTTTTGCCATTACGGGGACACTCGTAATTGGCGCCGGCCTCTTGACAAATGTCCTTTTAAAGGGGTATTGGGGACGGCCGCGTCCCAAACAAGTCGAACAATTTAGCGGCAAATACGCCTACCGTCCCTTTTGGCAGCCCGATTTTGACACACGTGATGATCCTCAGCGTTCTTTCCCGAGCGGGCACGTGGCGATGGGCTTTTATTTCCTATCGGTATGCCTTGTTGGGAGGCGGACGAAAAATCTTCCGCTTTTTACTACCGGCTTGATTTTGACAGTCGGCTTAGGGGGAAGCCTCATGGTTGCGCGGGTTGTGCAAGGGGGGCACTTTCTCTCAGACGTTATTGCCTCTCCTATCCTAATGTGGCTGGTTGCTATCGCGGTCGACAGATTCACATGGGGGGAATGGGGGGAGCGGATTCTCTTTTTAGTGCCCCACGGCACTTCTCAAGAATCTGATGAGACCTCAGCGGCTTGAGGACGAAATCTTCGCTTTTATGTTGGGTATCGCGCCTGTCGCGCATAATGACAAGATGCACCCCTTCTTTCATCCACTCATCTTCGTCTTTTCCAACAAAAGGGGCATCGAGAAAGACGAGCTGCGGATGCTCCTTGGCGATGATCGCCAACCCATCTTCCCGTTTATCTGCAAAAAAAAGTTCGCCTCCATCTTCAACCACTTCCTGAAGAATCTGCTCGAGCTGCTGGCGCACACCTGAATCGCTATCGACAATCAAAACCTTGTTTCTCATAATTAGATCTGCTAAATACTTTCTTCTGCTTATATGACAGGATTAACAAAAAGACAACGCGAGATTGTCGACTTCATCAAATCGCACATTGCGGAAAAGAGCTGCAGCCCAAGCTACCGGGAGATTCAGAATTTTTTCGGCTTCTCCTCCTTGGGTTCTGTATACAACCATATTCAGACGCTTAAACGGAAAGGAGTTCTTTCTAATTCTTTCAAAGGGGCCCGTACGCTCTCCCTCCAGAAAGAAAATCTCGTAAGAAGCCTTCCCATCATCGGAAAGCTGCGAGGAGGTTTTCCCATAGAGACTTTTGTCCAACCGCTCTCAGCGCCATTCCCCTCCCCCTTTTTTGCAGAAGAGTGCTATCTGCTTGTTGTTGAAGGGGATAGCCTGCTTGAAGAGTGTTTACAGGAAGGAGATTTTGTTCTCGTTATTCCCCGCTCGACATTCCAAGATGGGGAGATGGTGATCGCTCTTATCGAGAAAGAGACCACCTTGCTGAAACGCGCCTTTTCCGATCCTCCTTACATCCGTTTCGAGTCAACCAATCCTCAAGTTCAACCTTTGATCGTACGTGCGGACCATGTCGCCATCCAAGGTGTTATTCTGACAGTAATCAGAAATTTTTAAAATTCGTCAAAGTCTTGGTCTGGCTCGAAGTCGGCGAGCGTCTTTGAACGCTTTCCCGCAATGAGGCGTATGATCGATAGGCTGCACGCTACCAATAAATAAAGCCAGGAGACAATAAAAAATACTTCTGCAAAATAGTCGAGAATGCCGTAGAGCATCAGTACAGCGACAATACCGATCGCAAAGACGAGATAGAAGGAGTGGACGCGGAAATGAAGCGCCTTGGCGCTTGGAAATTTCCATCTGCTTACCATAAAGTAGCCGAGCACGATCATCACGCAAATCATTACCCAGGCCCGGGTGATTACGCTCCAGCCAATCACCTCTTCTACAAGGGGCGAAATCGAAATCAAGGCTGCTGACAAAGCGGCGGCGGCAGCCGCCGGAATCGGCAGGCCGGTAAAATGCTTTTGAGTCGTGATCACCACCTTGTTTGCGACATTAAACCGAACCAAGCGAAGCACTCCGCAAAGGGTGTAAATCATCGCTGCAATGATCACCAAAAGGGTCATCAAACGCCCTAAATCCTCTCCACCCGTAAAACTTTTCAGAACGAGAAGCGGAGGGGCAACGCCGAAAGTAACGGAATCCGAAAGAGAATCAAATTGCCCTCCAAACTCGCTCTCCGCTTTAATCAAACGGGCAATCGCTCCGTCGGCCAGATCGGCTATACCTGCAATCAAAAGAAGGATGGATGAAGCTTGCAGAATGGAAAATAGGCCGCGGTCGGGATCAGATAAACTCGTTTTGAAAATGACAAAGAGGCCGATCGAGAGGCCGAAAGCCGTAATCCCGCTAGGGATTAAATAAACTCTTTTCAATTTCCACCTGACTTCTATTTATGGCGTTAATATAACCTGTTGGAATTAAAACCTAAAGGATTTATTTATGAGGCAGCTTTGTCCTTCTACTTTCTCTTCGCAGCCCCAAGAAGTTCAAAATTATCCGCTGAAGCGCGCTGATAATACCAACAATCGAAAATAAATGCATAAAGTAATGTTGCAGAATCGGTTAGATTTACAAGATCGTTTTGAAGCTCATATTTTTAAATATGAGCAAGAAAAGATCTTGTATAGCAGAATCAGTTTAAAAATTTACATTTTCACCGCGTCAAAGCCACAGTCCCTCAACTTACGATTCGCTGAATGCCCGAAATTTCTCACTTCCATCGTTTTTGATTTTTTGCAAAATCGCAATGCAATTTCGATGGACATTAACCGTTCCAGTACTATATATAGTATTTCAAAGAGACAAACGATACAACCTGTTGTATCCCCCTAAATTCAACGACTGATTTTTTTGCAAGCGTAATTTTCCAAAAAAAGAGAGTAAAAAAACTTATGAAAGAAGATCAAGGCATAGCTACACTTGTGCCCGACGGCGACCAGGTAGAACTGAGGAATCATCAAATGGCAGAAGAGACGCGTACAACAAAAACGGAAGGATATACGATTGTTAAACGCAATGGTATGCTCGTTCCTTTCCGGCGAGATAGAATTCTACACGCACTCGAAGCAGCCTTCCGTGACACAAAAAAGACCCCCCATCCCCAACCGCTCCTTGAGCAAATCCGGCAGACAATGGAACTGATTGCCGATCTCGTTGTAGAAGAAGCCGTCTCGATGGCCTCGATGGGCGTCCTCCTTACAGTCGAGGGAATCCAGGATATCGTCGAAATTAAACTTATGGAGACCGGCCACCATGATGTCGCGCGTGATTATATCGTCTACCGCGATCAGCACAAAAAATTACGCAAAGATTCCCCCCGTGCATTGAAGATTTTACGCCGCGACGGCGTTTCATTCGTCCGTTTCAATCCGATGAAGATCGCATCCGCTCTCGAAAGGGGATTCCGCGACACACTCAAAATCGTCGGCCCGACGCCAAGCGAAGTGATCGAATCCGTCAACCTTATGACAAATAAGATCGTCGACTTCTCAGTAGAGGAGGCAAAAAACGGGACCGTTGTGAGCATCGAAATGATACAGGACGCCATCGAGCGAACTTTGATGGAAGAGGGATACTATCAGGTCGCAAAAGATTTTATCCTTTACCGCGCAAGAGCGGCAGCGGAACGGGAAAAGCATAAAGATGAAGAGATCCATTATGTTGAAGAAGAGGGGCCCGGCGAAGAAGAGGCGCAGTTCTCAGTGGTGCGCAAAGACGGCACCCATTATAAGTTAGGGAAAAACCAACTCCGGAAAACAATCGCCCATGCCTGCAAGGGATATGAAAAGCTTGTTTCAGCTGAAGATCTTGTCAGTCAAGCGATTACTAACTACTATGACGGGATTAAAGATTACGAGGTCGATCTGGCTAACATTATGGCCGCGCGCGCGAAAGTCGAGATCGAGCCCGCCTATACCTATGTCGCCGCGAATCTCCTCCTTGACGTCCTTTACCGGGAAGCCCTTGGTATAGAGGCGGCACATCCAAACCTGAAAAAAATCTACAAGAAATATTTCAAAGAATATTTCCGCCAAGCCGTATCCCATGAGAGGCTCGATCCGACCTTGCTCAGTTTCGATCTTGATAAGTTGGCCGATGCTCTTGTGATCGAGCGCGATAAGGATTTTACTTACCTCGGGTTGCAAACACTTTACGACCGATACTTTATCCACCATCAAGACCGGAGATTGGAGACGCCGCAGATCCTATGGATGCGCGTCGCGATGGGATTGGCGATGAGTGAGGGGAAGCAGAAAGAGGAGCGGGCGATTGAGTTTTACAACACCCTTTCGCGCTTCCTCTACGTCTCGGCGACGCCGACCCTATTTAACTCAGGCACAAACCACTCTCAGTTAAGTTCCTGCTACTTATCTACCGTGATGGACGATCTCTCTAATATCTATAAGATCATCTCTGACGATGCCCAGCTTTCCAAGTGGGCGGGAGGTCTTGGAAATGACTGGACAAATGTGCGCGCGACCGGTTCGATGATTAAAGGGACCAACGGCCGCAGCCAAGGTGTGATTCCCTTTCTAAAAGTCGCAAACGACACAGCTGTAGCAGTTAACCAGGGAGGTAAACGTAAGGGAGCGATGTGCGCTTATCTCGAGACCTGGCATCTGGATATCGAAGACTTTTTGGAACTGCGGAAAAATACGGGAGACGAGCGGCGTCGCACCCACGATATGAACACTGCCAACTGGATTCCCGACCTCTTTATGAAGCGAGTAGAGAGGGGCGAGATGTGGACTCTCTTTTCGCCCAGCGATGTCCCCGATCTGCATGACTTGTACGGAAATGCCTTCGAAAAAAAATACTGCGCTTATGAAAAAATGACCGAAACGGGAGAGATTAAACTCTTCAAAAGGGTCGAAGCGGTGCAGCTTTGGCGCAAAATGCTGGGCATGCTTTATGAAACGGGGCATCCCTGGATCACCTTCAAGGATCCCTCGAATATCCGTTCGCCGCAAGATCATGCGGGAGTTGTCCACAGCTCCAACCTATGTACCGAGATATTGCTCAACACATCAGTCGAAGAGACGGCAGTCTGCAACCTCGGGTCGATCAACTTGCCGGCCCATATCAAAAGCGGAAAACTCGACAAAGATCTCCTCGCATCGACTATCCGCACGGCAGTGCGGATGCTCGACAATGTAATCGACATCAATTTCTATCCGATCGAAGAAGCGAGACGCGCAAACCTGCGCCACCGTGCAATTGGTTTGGGATTGATGGGCTTCCAGGACGCTCTTTATGAGCTCGGGATCAGCTACGCAAGCCATGAAGCGGTTGATTTCGCTGATAAGAGCATGGAGATGATCTCCTATTACGCCATTCTAGCCTCAAGCGAGCTTGCAAAGGAACGGGGTCCCTACTTGACTTATAAGGGATCTAAATGGGACCGGGGCATTTTGCCGATCGACTCGATTCGCCTCTTAGCCCAAGAACGAGGAAAAGAGTATTCTACGATGGATAGTTCGGCCTCCCTCGATTGGAGTCCGGTACGCGACTCCATTAAAAAACATGGCATGCGCAACTGCAACACGATGGCGATCGCACCGACGGCTACGATCTCGAATATCACAGGGATCACCCAATCGATCGAGCCGATGTACAAGCACCTGTTCGTCAAGTCGAACCTCTCGGGAGAGTTTACCATCCTTAACCCCTATCTCGTAAATAAACTCAAAGAGCTCGATTTATGGGATGCAGAGATGGTCGACGACCTGAAGTATTTCGACGGTTCGGTTTTAGAGATCGAACGGATCCCCGATTCGGTGAAGAAGCTCTTTCCAACCGCATTCGAAGTCGACCCCGACTGGATCATCGAGTGTGCGAGTCGCCGCCAAAAATGGATCGACATGGGTCAATCCCTCAACCTCTATCTGGCGGAGCCGAGCGGGAAAAAGCTCAATGATATGTACTTTATGGCCTGGAAGAAAGGACTCAAAACGACCTATTATCTTAGATCGCTAGGCGCCACGCATGTCGAGAAATCGACTACCGACATCAACAAGCGCGGTCTTCAACCCCGCTGGATGAGAAGCGAGTCGGCCTCAAGTAGGATTGTTGTCGACAGGGAGATGCCTAAGGCGTGCGGCCTTGACGACGAGTCTTGCGAAAGCTGTCAATAATACTTACTTTTTAGGAGAAATACATAATGTTAACGTTAGAAGAAGAAGAAACTCAAACCGCTAAGCAGAAGCGAATTGATGCTAAAGAGAAGCGTCTCATTAACTGCAATACCGTTGATGTAAATCAGCTCATGCCCTTGAAATATAAGTGGGCATGGGAACATTACCTCAACGGGTGCGCCAATAACTGGCTTCCGACTGAAGTTCCGATGGCTAAAGATATCGAACTTTGGAAATCCAACAAGCTTTCGGAGGACGAGCGGCACGTGATCATGCGCAACCTGGGCTTTTTCAGCACGGCTGAGAGCCTTGTCGGCAATAATATCGTGCTCGCAATCTTCAAGCACATCACCAACCCTGAAGCGAGACAGTATCTCCTGCGTCAGGCATTTGAGGAGGCGGTCCATTCGCACACCTTCCTCTATATCTGCGAATCTCTCGGCCTTAACGAGGGACAAGTATTCAACATGTATAACGAGATCCCCGTCATCAAAGAAAAGGACGCATTTGAGATGCAGCTTACAGCCGACGTCTTAAGCGAAGGATTTACGACCAAGACGTTCGATGGAGCTCAAAAATTTCTTGAGAATCTTGTCGGTTACTACATCATCATGGAAGGGATTTTCTTTTACAGCGGCTTTGTCATGATCCTCTCCTTCCATCGCCAAAACAAGATGACCGGCATTGGGGAGCAGTATCAATATATCTTGCGCGACGAGACGATCCACCTTAACTTTGGAATTGACTTGATCAACGGGATCAAAGAGGAAAACCCTGAGCTTTGGACTCCCGATTTTCAGAAGCACATTGTGAAGCGCGTCAAAGAAGCGGTCGAACTTGAGATTGCCTATGCCGAGGATTGTTTGCCTCGCGGCATCTTGGGCTTGCGTGCGCCGATGTTTCGCGATTACGTGCAGCACATTGCCGACCGCAGGCTTGAGCGCATCGGTTTGAAGGCAGTTTATGGATCGAAAAACCCCTTTCCTTGGATGAGCGAAACAATTGACTTAAATAAGGAGAAGAATTTCTTCGAAACGCGGGTGACGGAGTACCAGACAGCGGCCAATCTTACCTGGTAAAAACTCCGCCGATAGAAAATTGGCTGACCTAAAAATAAGATTCTCTTAGGATTCGTGCTTATGCAGGTGCGAATCCGCTCTTTGATTTCCGCTTATTATAACTGATTCTGCTATACATCCTTTCCGGTATTTTTGCTGCAATTGCTTGGGCAAATGCTATGAGTCTGATTTCACTGGCCGCTACGGCCGAAGCACAAGGGAAAAGCCTGGGGATCGGCCAGTCGATGCAGTCACTTGGGCAGTTCCTTGCTCCCCTCTTCGGAGGGATCATAGCAGGGATTGCGATCGAATTGATCTTTTACGCCTGCTCTCTTTTAGTCTTTATTAGTTTTTTACTTCTCCTTATCTATTGCCTACGTCGAAAAAACGCTCATTAAACCATTATTGAAATAAATTGTATTATTTGTTATAATTGTTATTCTTTATGGAATTTTGCACACAATATCACAAACTCACCTTACGCAAAAATAAAGGATTAGAGAGTGAGGGAGGCAAAGCCAGATCAAAACGAAGTGGTCCGAAAGAGGAGGACATAGCCTTGTGCTATTTACGACCGGGAAGGGGTGATCAGGCAAAGCCGCAGCCTCTCTCTAATCCTTCATTTTTCTCTGCGGTGAGTTACAAATCGAATCTGGCCCCACACAGCCTTACGTTCGATGAGGCTGCGCTCTTTTGGCGGCTGAGGCTAGGAGAAGGGATTCCTAACCGCAGGTGGCATAAACCGCTTGACCCCTCAAAAACTTGGCATGAAGTCAAAGCCGGCCTGGATCAAAAGATCGAAGCTTCGCACAAGAATTACGAAAAAGGGCTTTTCGCCAGATTTTTCTCCAAGATCGTAAAAGTGATCAAGCAGAGCTTTCTCTTGGAATGATAGCCAAAAAAATTCATTTCCTCTAGATTGGATCCCTTTCTGATCAAGAGGTTTTTTTATGCCCCGAAAACTTGAAGAGATGTATGGGAACTTCGCCGTTACACGCATTTCCGAGATTAGTGAAATCCAAACCTCGCTGATCGAACTTGAACACCTTCCATCCGGCGCGCAAGTGATGCAGATTGCGAACGACGACGAGGAAAATCTCTTCAACCTCTCTTTCCGTACATGGCCCGACCGCTCGAACGGGGTCGCCCATATACTTGAACATGTCGTGCTCTGCGGTTCTGAGAGATTTCCTGTGCGCGATCCCTTTTTTTCGATGAACCGGCGCAGTCTCAATACTTTCATGAACGCTCTTACAGGAGCCGATTTCACTTGCTATCCGGCTGCATCCCAGGTGGAAAAAGACTTTTACAACCTCCTAGAGGTCTATCTGGATGCGGTCTTTAAGCCCAAGCTGACTGAGCTAAGCTTTCGCCAGGAGGGACACCGGCTCGAGTTTTTAAATCCGGAAGATCCAAACTCCCCCCTCATGTTCAAAGGGGTTGTCTACAACGAGATGAAGGGAGCGATGGCATCGGGAGAAGCACGGTTGTCGGAAAATCTGATGCACGCACTTTTTCCGGATCTGACCTATGGGGTGAACTCTGGGGGAGACCCTAAAGAGATCCCTACGCTGACCTATGAGGAATTGAAAGCCTTCCACGCTAAATTCTATCATCCAAGTCGCTGCCTTTTTTACTTTTACGGCAACCTCCCTCTAGAAAAACATCTAGCGTTTTTAGAAGAGCACGCACTCGCAGGCGTTGAAAAGCTTTCCCCACTTCCCTTCCTTCCTAGACAGCCCCGCTTTCAAAAAGGCATCGTTAAAACCCTTGCTTATCCCATTTCGGAAGAGGATGACCCTACCGACAAAATGCTCATGGGGCTCTCCTGGCTGACCTGCGGAATCTTGGAGCAAGTTGAGCTAATGGCTCTTTGCCTCTTGGACGTCGTATTAATGGGAACAGATGCGGCACCTCTTAAAGAGGCCCTGCTTAAATCGAATCTGTGCAAGCAGACAGATTCGATGATCGATACCGAAATGAGTGAGATCCCCTTTGCGATCATATGCAAAGGGTGTCGAGCGGAAAATGGCGAAGCGATCGAAAAAATTATCCGTGAGACTCTCAGTCTGCTTGTTGAAAATGGGATTCCTACCCATCTAATTGACGGCGCCATCCATCAAATCGAAATGGCGCGCACAGAGATCACGGGTAACTCCTCTCCTTACGGCCTCCATCTTTTCTTTCGTTCCGCCCTACTCAAACAGCATGGGGGTAATCCCGAAGATGGCCTGCGCGTACACAGTCTCTTTGCACAATTGCGCGAAAAAGTGAAAGATCCTATCTACCTTACGAAATTGATCGAAAAGCATTTTCTCAAAAATAACCACTACGCCCGCATCACAATGCTCCCTGAGAAAGAGCTCGTCGCCCAAGAGAGTGAAGAAGAACAAACCCTCTTGGTTAATATTTGCGCATCGCTCAAAGATCCGGATGTGAAAAGAATTCTCGATCAGGCCAAAGAGTTGGAAAAACTTCAAGAAGAGTCGGAATCTCAAGATATCGATATTTTGCCCAAAGTGACGCTTGCAGACGTCGCCCCTGATGGAAAGGAGTTTCCTTTAGAAGTTGAGAGCTTCGAAAGGTTCGACCTCTACTATCATCCCTGCTTCACCAATGATATTTTGTATGCCGATTTAGTCTTCGATTTACCTGCCATAGCTGAAGAAGAGCTAGCCTATCTCCGCCTTTTCTCTTTAATTCTCCCGCAAATAGGATGCGGCGGGCGAGACTACAGGGAGAACCTGGAATATTTGCTGCAACACACGGGAGGAATCGGAGTTTCGCTCGACCTTGGAATCCAGGCGGATGACCCGGGAAAAATGCGTCCTTCGTTGACAATTCGCGGAAAAGCCCTTTATCGGAAGATGGATAAGTTTTTTCCCGTTTTCCGCGATCTACTGACAAGCGCCGATTTTAAAGACATCTCACGCATTCGGGAGTTGTTAATGCAACATTTCTCGGGCCTTGAAAACAGCATCCAGCATAACTCGCTGCGCTACGCGGTAAATCTTGCTTCGCGAGGGCTCTCTGTTCCTTCGACAATCTGCAGCGTCTGGTATGGCCTTGACTATTACTACGAGCTTAAAAAAATCATCGAAGAATTCGATAAAGATCCCGCCGCTTTGATTTCCAGGTTGGAAAAACTGCAAGAACTATGCCTAGGCATCCGGGGAGGCGATCTAGTACTTAGCTGCGATAAAGAGACTATCAAAAAACTGAAAAGTGATAGATTTTACGGATTGATGGAAACCCCCTCAAAACCGTTTGTTCCATGGAAAGGAGATTATCCGATTCGGGCGACCGAATCTCAAGGCAGAATGATCGCCTCTCCCGTGGCGTTTACCGCACTACTCTTCAGCTCTGTCTGTTACACTGACCCTCATGCTCCTGCACTCAGCGTTGCTTCCGAAATCATGGAAAACAAAGTGCTGCACAAACGGATTCGCGAACAAGGAGGTGCTTACGGAGCGGGAGCCATTAACGGGGTTCTCTCCGGCCAGTTTTACTTTTACGCCTACAGGGATCCCCATCTGAACTCCACAATCGAAGCCTTTCATGAAGCTATAGAAACGATCGCTGCCGGCGCCTTCGACGCTTCAGAAATCGAAGAAGCGCAACTAGGACTCTTTCAGGATTTAGACGCACCGACTCCGCCGGGGGCACGCGCCATTACAACCTACGGGCGCTTGCGCGGAAACCGCACGCCTGAAGTTAGGCAACTATTTCGCGAGCGACTCTTGAAGCTCTCAAGAGAAGAGATCATCCATGCCGTAAAAAAACATCTGATCACGGGCATCGAAAAAGGTGTTCTTGTCTCTTTCGCGGGAAAAGGACTACTCGGAAAAGAGAACCCTCTGTTAAAAGAAACATTACCCTTGTATTCAATCTAATTTAGGTAATGCTGCGCTCTTTAGTTTTTTTTATTTTGACCTTGTTAGCGGTCGACCTATCTCCGTCGATCCCTAATAATGAAGGCATTGCGACCTTGCTTATTGCAGCAATTCCTCTTCTTCTTGCGGCCTCAAACCAGAAAAAAATCTTTCAACGTCCTCTAAGGGATACAATCCTATTTTCTGAGCTCTTTCTCTTTACACTTCTCTTTTTTTATGGGGTAGGCATTCCGCATACAGTTTTTTCGATTAGCTCTTATCTGACTCTTTACTTTCTTGCTGTGGGAATTGGGATTTCATGGAATCTTGCCCTTTTCCTGATTCCCTTCGCGCTCCCTTTTCTCCTCTTTACAGCTGCCTCTCATTGGCTCGTTCCTCTAATTGGTAAAGAAGCCTTTCTAGGGGTTTCTTTTTTACTGGCGGCAGCTATTATTCTTCTTCTCCCTCTCGCTTTCCAATGGGCATCGAGGTGTCAACCGCTTCCCTACTCACCCCTCAGGGATAGGCTAGACTTTTTATGCAAACAACACGGCTTTCACCATGGAGGACTTCTGGTTTGGAATGTGATGCATGGGAGCGCGACCGCCGCAATCATCGGTGTCTTTCCACGGTTCCGTTATGTCCTATTCACAGAAAAGCTGCTGCGTGCCTTTCCCGCAGAGGAGGTGGAGGCCGTCTTAGCCCATGAAATGGGACATGCCTTTCATAAACATCTTTTGCTCTATCCTCTCTTGCTCCTGGGCTTTCCTACAATAGCTGCTCTTCTTGCACCCTGGCTGGAACGTATACCTCCAATTCTTACTTATCTTTCTTATGCTTTGATATTTATCCTTTATATCCGCGTAGTCGTCGGATTTTTCTCCCGCAACTTTGAAAGACAAGCAGATCTCCATGTTTTTGCAGTCGGGATTAGCGGTGAAACATTAACGACTGCATTGAACAGAATTTCCTATTTAAATTCCCTTCCTTTGAAAAAGAAAAATTGGCATCATGGCAGTCTGGATGATCGGATCTCCTTTTTAAAACAAGCAGAAGCCGATCACCGCTTGATAGGTAAACATCACCGCAAAGTGCGGTATTATTTAATAATCTATCTACTGATTAATCTCTCTTTTTTGATATGCTGGAAATTACTAAATTAAAAGAATTGTTCGAAAAAGAAAAAGAAGACGTTTTACGTGATTTCTTTACATTTCTACGATTCAAAAGCATTGCAACTGACCCCAACTACCACGATGAAGTAGAAAAATGCGCCGATTGGCTCGCCGATTACCTCCATTTGTCCGGCCTTACTATTGAACGATGGGAAACTGAAAAAGCTCCTATTATTTTTGCTTCCGATCTTCGGGCAGGTCCGGAAAAAGAGACACTCCTTCTCTACTGTCACTATGACGTCCAGCCGGTCGATCCTCTAGAAGAGTGGCTCTCTCCCCCTTTTGAGCCCACCATTAGGGATGGCGAGATCTATGCACGCGGTGCCGTCGATAATAAAGGACAGTGCTTCTATACGATTACCGCGATTAAAACCCTTCTCAGACACCTAAGAGAGCTTCCCGTCAACCTCAAGTTCGTCATCGAAGGTGAAGAAGAGAGCGGCAGCTTGGGTCTTTCACGCCTCTTGGAAGAAAAGAGAGAAGCGCTAAACGCGGATTACCTTCTTATCGTCGATAGTGGAATAGAAAAGATCGATGAGCCGGCCATAACCCTAGGCGCGCGGGGAATTGTGTGCATGGAGGTAACTGTGCAGGAATCTCAGTATGACCTCCATTCCGGCATGGCGGGCGGCATGGCCTACAACCCCAACCGCGCACTTGCTGAAATGTTGGCCAAACTGCACGATGATACGGGTGGAGTAACCGTTTGGGGATTTTATGACGAGGTTGTTGAAATCCATCCACATGAAAAAAGAGAACTCTCCTTTGCATTCGACCCGGGCCATTTTTTCTCTCTTTTCGAATTCGAGCCGACTGGGATGGAAAAGGGATTGTCGCCTATCGAAGCTAATTGGCTCCGTCCCACTCTCGAAATCAATGGAATGTGGGGAGGATATACAGGACCCGGTTTTAAAACCGTTATTCCTGCGATGGCGCACGCAAAACTCTCGTGCCGCCTCGTTCCCCAACAGACACCTGATCGGATTGCAGCCATTGTGCGCGATTTTTTAATCAGCAATACCCCCGAAGGATTAAAAACAACTGTCGAGATCCTTCCTGGAAACGGGCGGGGATTCCGCACAAATCCGCACTCGCGCATCGCGCAGTTGATGACCGAAAGCTACTCGCAAGTCTTTCAAAAACCGTGTCAGAAAATTTTAATCGGAGGAACGATCCCAATCGCAGTCGAGCTTGCCGAAGCGGCAGGAGCGGAAATGGTCCTGGTCGGCCTCGGCCTACCCGGAGACCGCGTCCATGCCCCGAACGAACACTTCGGGATGGACCGTTTTGAAAAGGGCTATTTAACGATTTGCCGCGCGCTTGAACTTTTCGGCTAAACCTCGTATAGTCTTAACTTCTATCTTAAGGAGGAAATACTATGCACATGCCTTTTAAAAAACTCTGTGCGTTATCCATAACTTCTCTGATCTTATTCACCCCCGCTTATTCAGCCGAAGGAGATAAAAAAGAGACCTCTCACACTAATGAAACCCTGCTTAAGCAAATCTCCAAAGGTTTCTCGACTGTAGCGAAAAAAGCGACACCGGCAGTCGTCTATATTGAAGCGCAAGCCGAAAAAACGCAAAAGCTTCCACGAAACCGAGGGCTATTTGAAAACCCTTTTGACCATTTCAACGATGATTTTTTCAACCGCTTCTTTGGTTTTCCTTATCAGGAACGCCCGGCTCCAAAAAAACAAGAGACGGTCCGCGGATCGGGATTTATCGTAAGTGAAAACGGCTATATTGTGACCAATAACCATGTCGTTGAAAATGCTGCTAAAGTCAATGTCACTTTCAATAACGGAAAAAAATACACCGCCAAAGTTGTTGGAACCGACCCTAAGACCGACCTCGCGGTTATTAAAATCGATGAAAAAAAACTGCCCTATCTCTCTTTTGCCGATTCTGAAACGCTTGAAGTCGGCGACTGGGCGATTGCAATCGGCAATCCATTTGGACTCCAGGCAACCGTAACTGTCGGGGTTGTGAGTGCAAAAGGACGTAGTCAACTCCATATCGCCGATTTCGAAGACTTTATCCAAACAGACGCCGCGATTAATCCTGGAAACTCAGGTGGCCCGCTTCTCGATATCGAAGGAGAAGTGATCGGCGTGAATACAGCGATTGTTAGTGGATCGGGAGGCTACATGGGAATCGGTTTCGCCATTCCCAGCAACATGGCGATGCGGATTATCGAGCAATTGATCAAAGACGGAGAGGTGACACGCGGATTTTTAGGAGTGACTCTCCAACAGATCGACGCCGATCTGGCAACCTTTTATAAACTTAAGACGCCAAACGGCGCACTTGTAACAGATGTAATCAAAGGTTCTCCAGCCGATACTGCAGGCCTCAAGCAAGAAGACATCATCATCCGTTATAACGGAACTCCTGTCGAAAGCCTAAGCGCTTTCCGCAACTACGTCTCTCTACTTGCTCCTGGTTCCAAGTTAAATTTGCACGTTAACCGAGATGGAAGAGAGAGGGAGATGACTGTTGTGATCTCCACTGTTCCTGAAGAGGTAAAACTCGGAAGCCAGACCCAAAAGCTCGGATTAAAAGTTGAAAATATGAATGCCGAGCTTGCGCAGAAGCTCAACTTTTTCGGTAACGAAGGGGTGGTCATCACGCAAGTAGAACCCGGTAGTCCTGCTGATGAGGCAGCGCTACGTCCCGGCAGTGTGATTATCGCCGTTAACCGTCGTAAAGTCACCTCTGTGGAGGACTTTAGTCAAGCGATTCATGAGTCCTCAAAAGAGGAAATGGTCCTTCTCATGGTCCGCCAGGGGGATGCAGTGCGGTTCGTCACACTCCATCTCGATGACTAGCTCCCGGTTATGCTGACCTGAATTTATCCATTTATTTTCGATTATTGGTATAAACCCATATTTCTAATATTGGTTCACTTATGATCGATCAAGCTGGGGAGCTTTGACGCGGTGAAAATGTAGATTTTTCAACTGATTCTGCTATAGCATTTCTCTAAAGAAAAAGAATCGAGAACGACTTACAAAAGTACCTGGAAGCAGGCTAGTCGTTGATGTCGTCGCTGAGGTGGGTGATCATCGTAAGGATTTGATCTAGTACAGCTTGTGCCTGTAGGGCACATGTAGGATAGCTGCGGATAATCGTAGATAGAGTTTCGCGCTGGTCGTGAAAGAAAGAGAGACGCTGCTCGCGAGAATGAAGGATGGCCGCCAACTGACCCTCTTCCAGCTTGGCTACTTGATCACGTATTCGTTGAATTTCTTTCTGCGCGACCGCCTCCTCAAGTTGAGAGACCCGGTCTTGAGCTTGAACCAATTCTTTTTGAGCGCTCGCCAATTCCCGCTTCAATTCATTGAGTCCGCGAGAAGATAGCGGTTTTGCCATGCAGGTCGTGCTAACCCCTACTGTAAAGAACACCGTGGTTAATAAAAATCGACGCATATAAAACAACCTTCCTAGTTCAGAAGGGTTAAATAGCAAAGAAGCGGTTAATAAGACAAGAAATAAGGTGTGCGGGCTCTTTTTTCTCTATTTTCTTTTACCAACTGTTACCCATTCGTCGGTCATTGACTTTTTTTTCTCTTGTTCAGCCCTTTGCCTCATCATTTTTTCCCTCTGGTCGGCAGCATTTTTTTCCTGATCTGTTATGCATTTGGCAGCACACTTTTCTGCCTTAGGTAAATAATGGACCAATGCATCTGAAACTATGGCGCTTGCCGGAATATTTTTGTTCATACTTACTCTCTTGAAAAAGATAACAGTATCACTTGGTTTGGAGGCAACAACCACAGAATCTCCTTTCTCTTTAGCCCTATTAAAACTATTGGCATTCTTGTAGTGTTTAAAAATGTTTTTGCCGCAACGCATATCGACGATTCTAAAGTTATTATCTATCGCAATCTTGGGAATCTCCACTACCTCCAAGCCATCTTTTCTCATCGGATTCCACATCACAGTGACAACTCCTTTCTCCCTAAGATTTGTCCTTGCATATGCAAAAAAAGATTGCATTAGTCCATAAGTCCCTTTTCCCTTATCTACTTGAGGAATTCCGGAGGGTTCCGCATAAGGATTGAAAAAGATCATTTCCTCGTAACTCCGTTTAGACTTATGCCAAAGAGAAACTCCACCATCATTCAGGTCATTGCTTATCGTACGATAATGTAACTCCCAACCTATTCTGCCATTGGACAAGTGACTTAGATCGTTGATAAAAGCCGTATTGGCATCCAAATCTTTAATCTGCTCCTTATCTCCCTGCTTGCGAATTTCTGAAAGTGTTTCATAGTTGAAGCACGCTAAAGAAAATTTAAAACTAGAGTCTTCTGCAATTTGTGTCCATTGATTAGGGGGGAATTCATAATTAGGTTTTAATTGCTCTCTAGTTAATCCTAATTTTTTTGCTGCAACAAAGGTAGTGAAGAGTTTTGCTTCGTTACAAACATAAGATCCAAACACGCCTGTAGTGTGAACAAACTTTGAGATCCTGCTTTCAAGAATACGCCCTCTCGGACTGGGATTTAAGATATTTTCTTCAGTAACTTTTTTTCCATTAGTTGAGCTTTCAACTTCCTCATTTTTTGAAGAGTCGACTTGTTTTAAGGTGGGTGAATTCGATTCGAAAGCCGAACGAGTTGAGGAAGGAGTCGAAGTAGACTTCGAAAGAGCTGCAACCTCTGCAAATGATTGCCCCAATATATTAGTGGGGTTGACTTGTCTTATAGTAGAAGAATTAGTTGAGGGAATAGCTTGTACTTGACGCCCATGCAACCCTCCTTTTTTACTCGGCTCTTTTTTTTTAAAATCTTTTAAGGAAAGCTTTCGCTGATAAGAATTGTTATAATTTTCAACAGACATAACAATAAACCTTAATGTTTCGAAATTAATTAATATTAATTATACATTAAACTTAATAAATAAAAAACTAAATAAATTTTTATATTATACAGGCTAGAATTTTCTGCTTTAATAAGATGACCTATCTTTATTGTCCTGCGTGAAATACTGTACTTTTTTAGCAGCAGTGTTTTAAAATAGAAAAAGTTAATTTTATCCTAGGATGAAGATGAACAGTCTATCCAATGAACAACCTCTTCCTCAGAGCTCAATCTCATCGCCCCAGTTGCTCGCGCATAATGCTTCTGAAATCGCCAACGAAGACATAAACAAAAAAATTGAGGAAATCGCTGCAAATAGGATCGGTATATATTATGCTAATGCCCCCACTGAAGAACATTTCAATTTATTAAATAAAGCACTACAAAACTTGTCTGAGAAACTCGATAAAGACAATCTCACAAAAAATGATTTTGATTGGATTACTTCACAATATATGAATGTTTTGCAATTAATGTTAAACGAACAAGGCAAAGCAATTATTAGCAATCTAATATCTTTGACTTATTATGAAAGCGAGACCGAAAGCAACCAACAATTATCTTCTTTAAAATTTGAAGATCCTTGTTTTTTGACACTTTTATTACGTAATTTTTTAATTAGCTCAATGCTGCCGGAAGATTTATTCCAATTGTCTAAAAATATTAAATTTTGTTTAAAAGTTTTAAGCTGGATAAAATTATCTGTAGAATATTTGCCTGCTCAACAGCAAGAACAAGCACTCCATAACCTCTGCACTATAGTTTTAGATAAATTAAATGAAATGCGATTAGGTGAGATAAAATTACTTCCGGGAGGTTGGTGCAATGTTGATCAGATTCCTGGACATTTCATGCTCTATTTAATCAAACGCATCGATATTAATAATTACACTATAACGAGAATTAATTCTCACTTTTATTCTGATTCTCAATGTGGAGAAATTCGAATTAATCACGATCAATTATTAAATAAAATCTCGGACTTACCCAATTTTGTGCAGGATCTTTTTAGCCTGCAATTTCCAACATATTTTAAAAATTTAAAAATCCACCTATTAGAAACCAAACAGAAATTAGACTATTGCGATAAATATTGTCCTCAAACATCAGAAGCTATTTTTATGGAAGGACAAAAAAATATGCCTAATTGCACATTTATGGCTTATAATGCTTTTTTAATTTATCTAAAAAATTCTAAATCTTTGGCCGAGAATTTTAAAATTTCTTTTCGAGAATACCTAAAAGAGCTGGTTAACACCTAAACTCGACTTTATACATTTTTCAGATGCAATCCCTTAAGATTTATAGGTCTCTTCAAAGGAGCGGAAGCGAGGGTCGTTGCGGATTGGATCGAACTCTTCGCGCGATACGGCTTCCTTAACGGAGGTTAGTCCTTCCCTTACGGAACATTCAAGCCAGCCTACAGCAGGCTCTGCATCAGATAAGGCGCCGTGTGCAAGGGCATTGATCAAGGCAGTGTCAGCTGAAGGGTTATCCTGGTAGCATTTGTTACCGATCTCGACAACGGTTTGATAATCACCATTCATAAAAGCCAGAAAGTGAAAGGTGGCTAGATTGTCGGTGGAAAGTGTTTTGTGAATCGGAACCAGAAGCTGATAAGCCTCTTCGTAGCGCTCTTGATTGCGGTAAATCTCAGCCATCTCTTGAGTGGCAAGTGTGTAGAGGATCCCCTCCTTAGTTTTTAAGCGGACCTCTTCGAGCTTTGTCAAAGCCTCAGCTGATCGGCCCGCCTGAAAGTCTGCGTCGGCTGCTTTCATCAACTCCTGCAAATTGGAATCACGATCCTGTTCGGAAAAAATCTTGTAGTACCGCAATGAGCGGAAACTCTCGAAGGTCAAAATTAAAAAGAGAGCCCCGATTAAAAACATGCCAAGCGCAAAGAAAAAAATGCTGATGGCAACTGCGATAATAAGACCGACGATGATGGCGAGCTTTACACCTTTAAAACCGAAAATAGCTTCGAGTATAATGCTCAAAAGGTGCCCTCCGTCAAGCGGAAGAACAGGTACTAAATTGATGACTGTCCAAAATAAATTCGCAACGAAGGTAAACTTTACTGTAAAGAGGAGAAGAGGAGATTCAATCTCGACATTTTGAAAGATAGCAAAGGCAATTAGAAAAAGGAGGAAACCGGCGATCGGGCCATTCAAGACAACCAGAAACTCTTCCCAAAGTTTGAGCTTAGGACCTTCGCGGTAGGTGAATCCCCCAAACGCGGCTAACTCGATCCGCGTCTTTTGTCCAAAAAGCATAGCTGTCAAGGCGTGTCCAAATTCATGAAAGAGGACCGAAAACAAAATGACTGCGATACAAACCAGTGCGCCTGCAAGAGTCATCGTCCATATCCAGCCGATGAAAAAGGCGATCAACCAAAAAAGAGGGTGGATCGAGATGGGAATCCTACCCGGAATCGTAATCATCCAACTACCGTTTTTAGGGTTTCGCCGATCACTGCCGGCGTGGGGGCGATTGTGACACCCGCTTTCGAAAGAGCGTCTATTTTCTCCTGCGCGGTCCCTTTTCCGCCAGAAATAATCGCACCTGCATGCCCCATCCGTCTTCCGGGCGGCGCTGTTTGACCTGCAATGAAAGCGACAACCGGCTTGCTTCCGTTGGCCTTAATCCATTCCGCCGCCTCTTCTTCTACCGTTCCTCCGATCTCACCGATCATCAAGATCGCCTCGGTTTCGCTATCTTTCTCAAAGAGTTCGAGCATATCGATAAAATTCGTTCCGTTAAGGGGATCCCCCCCGATCCCAACGCACGTGCTTTGTCCAAGCCCCTCTTGGGTAGTCTGCCAGACCGCCTCGTAGGTCAAGGTCCCGGAACGTGAAACAATCCCCACCTTCCCCCTTTTGTGGATATAGCCCGGCATGATGCCGATTTTGCATGCATCCGGCGTAATAATTCCTGGGCAATTCGGGCCGATCAGACGGCTGGTTTTGCTCTGCTTCATTACTTGAGCTACTTCTATCATGTCGCGGACAGGAATTCCCTCCGTGATGCAAACGATCAGGGGGAGTCCGGCATCTTCGGCTTCCAGGATGGCTTCCGAAGCAAAGGGGGCGGGGACGAAAATCAGAGTTGCGTCGCAATCGGTAGCCTCTTTCGCCTCTTTGACCGTATCGAAAACGGGGAGATCAAGATGCCTCTGCCCTCCTTTTCCGGGAGTTACACCACCTACATACTTCGATCCGTAGGCAATTCCCGCCTCTGTATGAAAGGTACCCGCCTTTCCGGTCAAACCTTGCGTGATCACCTTCGTCTCCTGATCGATCAGGACAGCCATTTATCTTTTCTCCTTTGCCGCTTCTACAGCTTTGACAGCACCCTCCGCCATCGTATCGGCTGTCACGATATTCAGTCCCGACTCTTGCAGGATCTTCTTTCCAATCTCCACATTCGTCCCCTCCATCCTCACGATCAGCGGCACGCGCACATCATCGGTTTTGCTCGCTTCGACAATTCCCTGGGCCAGGACGCCGCAATCCATGATCCCTCCAAAGATATTCACAAAAATCGACTTAACCTTTGGATCAAGCAAAATGATTTTAAAGCCGTGCGCAACCTCTTCCTTGGAAGCGCCCCCTCCCACATCTAAAAAGTTTGCCGGCTCACCCCCGTAATGGTGGATGATGTCCATAGTCGCCATGGCAAGACCGGCCCCATTGACCAAACACCCGATCTCCCCATCCAACCCAATATAGGCAAGGTCGTACTCCTTAGCCATCACCTCGTTCGGGGTCTGCTGAGAGGGATCGTACCACTGGGCGATTCCTGGCTGCCGAAAGAGGGCATTGTCATCGATTGAGAATTTAGCGTCGATCGCGAATAGATTCCCCTCCTCCGTTTTGACAAGCGGGTTTATCTCCAAAAGAGAGGCGTCGGTTTCGATAAAGGCTTTTGCCAAATTCGAGACAAGCCGCATACCCTCTTTAGCCAAATCGCCCTCCCACCCCATGAACTTAACGAGATTGAGCAAATGAAAGCCTCTAACACGGCCATCGATTCCAAAAGGAAGCTTGAGAATCCGCTCCGGCGTTTTCGCCGCAATCTCTTCTATCTCCATCCCACCCTCCGGCGAAGCGATCAAAATAGGAAGCCCCCGCGAGCGGTCGATTGTCGCTGCCAAATAGTACTCTTTTGCTATCGAAAGGGGGGGAGAAATGATCACACTCTCAGCGACAACTCCTCCCGGCCCCGTTTGGTTGTTGATGATTTTCATCCCGATTAAATCAGAGGAGAGGCGTACGATCTCCTCAGGGTTTTTTGCGAATTTGACTCCACCGGCTTTTCCCCTTCCCCCCGCATGGATCTGTACCTTGATCACCGCTTCTTTGATCCCCAACTCGGCAATGGCTTTTAGCACTTGCTCGTTATTGGAAGCAATTGCGAAAGGGGGTACAGGAACCTCGAACCTAAGAAGTATTTTTTTTGCTTGATACTCGTGAATATACATTTGCTTCTCTCCTATCCCCTTATGTGATATATTAGATTTTCGTTCAATAGGGGATTTCAGCCAAAGATGTTTAAATTCTTAAGCAAAAAGATCAGGGAACTTTTCAAAGGAAAGGTCAACGAAGAGATGATTGAAGAGCTTGAAGAGCTTTTCTATCAATCGGATCTCGGTGCTTCAACCAGCGGGGAACTGGTCGAACATGTCCGCAAGCTGGCAAAAAAAAATGCCTCGAACGAAGAGATATTGGAAGGGATTAAAGAAGAACTTCTCAACGAGCTTCTCTCGATCCCCTCCTTCTCCCACGAGAGCGGCTCGCCTCATGTTGTTCTAATTGTTGGCGTAAATGGAAATGGGAAGACGACCACGGTCGCGAAATTAGCTCATCTATACCAAAAAGAGGGAAAAAGAGTCCTGATCGCCGCCGCAGACACTTTCAGGGCCGCCGCAATCGACCAGCTCGAGAGATGGGCCGAAAAGGCCGGTTGCGAAATCGTAAAAGGCCGCCCCGGAAGCGACCCTGCAGCTGTTGTATTTGACGCGATTGAAGCAGGTAAAAGCCGGCAGTGCGACATTGTCCTGGTCGATACCGCAGGCCGCCTCCACACGAAGACTGATTTGATGAAGGAACTTGATAAAATCCGCCGCGTCTGTGGCAAGGCGCTCCCGGGGGCTCCTCACGATACCCTTCTTGTCCTGGATGCGACCATCGGCCAAAATGGAGTCGATCAGGCCACCGTTTTCCACAAATTCACTCCCCTAACCGGGATTGTCCTTACCAAGCTCGACGGATCGGCAAAAGGCGGAACAGCAATCGCAATCCAAAAGAGACTGCAGCTCCCGATTAAGTATATCGGAACAGGTGAGACGATCGACGCTTTTTCTACCTTTAATCCCAAACAATTTATCAATGCGCTCTTCGAATAATTTTCCTATCCTTGCTCATTAATCATTATCTTGTTTATTCATGTCATTAATCAATCGTGTACAGCTCCCCCAAAATCCTAATCGATTACTCTCTGTCACTTTTTCGACATTTGCCCATGTTACATTCGCTTTTTTAATGTAGTCTGTTGATAGCGGTATATGAGACCCCTCGAACCGCTGCATACCGTAGTCTTTAGCTCTCGGTTTCTCATCAGCTAAAACCACGGCCACCATAGGTTCTTCATCCTTCTTGGCGCGTGAAAGAGCATATTCTTGAGCTTGTTTCTTTGTTCCGGTGTAAAGCTCTCGATTAGGGTCTAACCCCTTTTCAAAGGTTTTACTGTTAGCGCCAAAAAAACCTACAACCACTTTTTCTTTTCCATTATGCATCACCATTGTTCCAATTTTTAATTCTTCACCGGAAGGCGGGTATTTCTCCTGGATTTTTTTTGAAAAATGATCGATCGCGTAAACTCCACCCCCTAGGAGACCGGAAGCTCCAACTGCTTTAAAATAAGACATGTTAACACCTATAATATTAATTAGTTTTTTCCTACAAACTAATTATAGAATAGTATTGTTAATAAAAAATAAAGATTATTTTATTGATTTATTTATTTTTTTATTCGTCTTAAAGTGAGAACATTGACTAAGGAATGAGCAAAAGTCGATCCCCATAGATTACCCGTTTTCTCAGCAATAAGGGAAAAGATAAATCCCGCTATAAAAGCTGACCTGCAAACACGGAAATTGAAGTTGAGACCTTTTGTAACCTCGACATGAGAGAGTGAGAATAGGGAGGAGATAACCACAACTCGCTTAGCTTGGGATTTTAGAGACTGCTCTCGCCCTCCTCTTAAAGAATCGCTGATCCACCCGTTGAATAGCGTTTCCTCAAAGAGTGGAACCATAACCCCCACATATCCTAGAGTGATTGCAGGTCCCAAGCGGGGAAAACGGAGATGGAAATTAAGGAAAAATTGGGCAATCCCCTGCTTAGGACCCTGAACAGAACGTTCCATTCTCCGATCATAAGCATGAATACCTAGTCCTGCTATGGTCCCATAAACGCTTCCATAGAGAATTTCACGGTAATTTGAAGGGAAATAACTTCTTTCAACAGACGGGTTGAGCTCGTTTTGTTTCATAATCTTTTCTCCTAAATAATAATAACTTAACACTTCCTTCATAATTAATCAATTACATTCTTTTTTTCTGTCAGAGCATTTATAGGTATTTAAAATCATCATACTTTGATATACTCGGCACTCAAAAGTGAGGTATTTATGAAAAAGGCTTTAGATTGGGGGGCAACGGGTTTTTTAATCTCTTACCAATTCCTCCTTCTTCTCTCCCTTCCCTTTTACTTCTATTATGCCACACCAAGCCTGCCATTGGTGGCAATCGCTGTTGCTCTTCTTTACATAACCGGGATGAGTGTTACGGGCGGCTATCATCGCTATTTTTCCCATCGGACGTATAAGGCCCATCCGGCGATTGAGTCGTTTCTACTCTTTTTCGGGGCAATGGCTATGCAAAGCAGTGCTCTAAGGTGGGCTTACGATCATCGCCTCCATCATGCCCATGTTGATACCGATCGAGACCCCTATTCAATCAAGAAGGGGTTTTGGTACGCCCATTTTCTTTGGATGCTGGAAAAGGCCGATCCGATCGATCCCAAACTCGTCAGCGATCTAAAGCAAAACCCTCGAGTTATGTTCCAGCACCGCTTTATTATCCCTCTCATGTTCGGGACGAACGTCCTAGCTTGGGCCTTTGTAGGGTGGCTTTTAAACGATTATCTCGGCGCGTTCTTTATTGCCGTTGCTCTGCGCATTTTCGTCCTCCACCACCTCACTTGGTTCATCAACTCTCTTGCCCACACCTGGGGAGATAAACCTTTCTGTCAAGAGCAGACGGCGGTCAATAACCTCATTCTCTCTTTTCTGACCTTTGGCGAGGGATACCATAACTATCACCATGTCTTCGCCAAGGACTATAGAAACGGCGTGCGCTGGTATCACTTTGATCCTACAAAGTGGATGATTTGGACCTTGTCAAAACTAGGTTTAGTCAAGGATTTACGCAGGGTCGATCAGCTTACGATCAAAAAGAGGATGGTTCTTGAGCGCAAGGCCCTTCTTTTGGAGAAAATCGAGAAGCTCCCTTATTCGAAACAGGAGCAGCTGACCGATATGGTTGAATCAACGGCAAGCAAGATGATCGAGAAAATCGTGCGTTTCAGCAAGCTATACAAAGAGCTTCACACAATTAATCAAAAGGCGATCGTTCTTAAAATCAGAGATGAGCTTGAAAAACTTCATGCAAGCTTCAAAGAGGATTGGAAGAACTGGAAGCGTCTCTCAAAGGGTATTTTGAGTCAAAAGCCTATTTCTCGTTAAGAGCGTTCAAGTAGTCGATATAGGCTAAGATCATGTTGAACTGCCCATCGGTTTGTACCGTAGCGGTTCTTGCGTCACGCAATTCATCAACGATTGAGGCGGGGTCGATTTCAACCTCTGTTCCGTTTCTTTGGGCCACCTTGAATTCTTGATAGATCTTCCAGCAGCAGGAAAACGTTCCTGTTCGCCCAAAACCACCTCGGCAATGGATAATCAAGGGGCCTTCCCCTAAATCGTCTAGCTCCAAGATTAGGTTATGAACTTCTTCGCATTGATTCGTTTCGAAATCCTTCCATCCTTCCACAGCATAAACGGGGATGAAGCTCATCTCGCTTCTGCTTTTCAAAAGAAATTTTTTACAAGTTGTTGAGTAAAAAAGATTTCGGGGGTTGTCTTCTGAGCGGTTTACAGTAAGATTTTGATATTGAAAGGATCCATTTGACGGACAGTAATTCAGATATCCTTCCAAAGGGCCAAGCCGGACAATTGCCGCTGCATTTTTTTCAGCAGCGATTCGCCATAAGTATTCGATCTGACTGAGAGATTTGGGCCCTCCGATTAGAATAAGTTTTTTCCAAATTAGCGCTCCATTTGTCGGGGTTTGATCGCTCAGAAAAACACGATTCTCTTTGCTCGGAAAACCTGTAGCTGGAAAAGCATCGCAAGAAAGCTCAGGATTTCCGATCTCTAAGGTTTTAGAATCGGCGAATCCTGAGCTATCGCTGGTTCTATCGAGTGCTTGAAACCTATCGAGTTGAGCTTCTCGCTCTTTGATACGGAGGAGAAGCGTCTCCTCTTTTGGGCTTGAAATCCAACTTAATGAATCTGATAAAAAATTGCCGCATACGGGCGTCATCAACGCCTTCCGGAGGAGAAGATCTGGAGAAGATACCAGAAGATCATGATGACATTGATATACATCTTGAGCGCCATAATCATCGACAGCTTGTACGAAGCAACCGAGTTGACATCAACCTGCATGCTGAATTGGCGGATCGTTTGCGCATCATAAGCAGTTAAGCCGATAAAAATTACCAAACCCAAGTAACTGATTAACAAATGGGCGAATTGCATCGGAATAAAAAATGAAAGGATCATATAGAGAAATGTAACCGCAATCAGTCCGATCAAGCCAAAAGAGAGGATCCGGCCCAAGCTAGTTAAATCATTTTTTGTAAAAATGCCATAGCACATAGCCATACCAAAGACCGCGGACGCGGTTAAAAAGGCCGACCAGATTACCTGGCCTCCAAAAGCGGCGGCAAAAGGAGGAAGAATTGTTCCGAATAAAATACCTTCGAGCCCGGCATAGGCTAAAAACATTCCGATCACTCCGCCTATCGAAAGGCGGTTTAAACCGGCGTTAATCCCCATAGCGATTCCAAAGGTTGCGAAAGCCCACACCCACCAAAAGGGCATCAGTTTGATAAAGAGTCCGGTGCGGTACAGGAAATAGGCGACCGAAGCTGTGACTCCGAGTCCAATGGCCATCCATCCGTAGACACGTGTGGAAAAGGTCCCAACAGCGCGCGCATCTTGAACATATCCTCTGTGCATATGAAGCTCCTTTTTTCTTAGCCGCTAGTATACTGCTTTACCCGATTTTTACCAACTCCGAGGTTACAACGTTAATTTTAAGATCAGGATGAGTTCGAATAGGATAAATAAAATTAAAAGAGATAGGACAAACCGACCGCCGAAAAGAGAATAGGCACTTTTATATTTTAATTTGTAACGGCCGCGCCAAACCATTAAAATCGGTAGCAGTCCTAAAAGAAGGGCAGCTCCAAGTCCACCCGCGTATTGCAACGCGCTTAAAAAAATGTAAGGGTTGATCATCGCAAAAGCAAGTGGCGGACCGTAAATTAAGAGAGAAAGCATCATGCGTGTCTGAGCCGTTTTTTCCACTTTCAGCCCATCAGCTAAAAAGTCGAGTAAACTAAGTGTGACGCCTAAAAATGAAGTAACAATAGCAAAAAAGGCGAAAAATTCTCCAACCAGGTAGAGATGGGGAAATTCGATGATCTCTTTTAGTGGATAGACGGCTGACTGTCCGATTGCCATCGCCTGTTCGAGACCTTTAATAGGGATCACTCCCAAAATCAGCCCCTCCCACATGATATAGACGACAAGAGGTATGAGGCTCCCGAATATGATCGCCTTTTTTGCGCGAGCGGGATCACGGCCAAGATAATTGGTAAGAGTGGGAACAATCCCCTGGAAGCCAAAAGCGGTGAATACCACAGGTGTAGCAAGCAAAGCCAAGGGCAAATTGAACCGTTTCAATAGATCGATCTCGATGTGACTGACTCCAAGGAGAACAAAAACGAGGAAGGAGATGATCAATCCCCCCATCAAGACTGTGTTGATTTTATCGACCGCTTTTGCTCCGATTGCGACGAAAGGGGCGAATATCAGGACAAAAATCAAGGGGCCAATCCAGAAGGGATAATCAGTTTCACCAATCGAATCGAATAGATCCTCAACAAGGCCTCCTCCACCGGAAACATAGGCAACGGTCAAAGAGTAGAAAAGGAAGAGGTAAAGAAGCCAAGCGAAAATTTTTCCGGGAAAGCCAAGCGTCATCTCGGCCATTGAAACAATGTTGACCTCCTTTTTGCCCCAAAGAAAGACTTCCATATAGAGAAGGCCGGTCGATGTCATGAAGAGCCAACAGATCATATAGATGACGATGGCAGGAATAAAACCTCCGGGGGCAGTGAGTACCGGAAGAGCTAACATCCCCCCCCCGATAGAGGTTCCGGCAACTAATAGAGTTCCTCCAAAAAGATGTCCGCCTTTAGATGTTTCCATAACTCACCTTAGCAACACAGGGGGGGTGGATAGGATAGCCTTGCATGATCTAGGGAGGGGTGGGTGACTCGCTAAAAGGGAAGTCAATCTATACTCTTTGATGTTTCGGTAAGGTGAGTCCATCACTTACTCAACCGTTACCGACTTAGCGAGGTTTCGGGGCTGATCAATTTCGGCACCCCGTTCGCTTGCGACGTGGTAGGCAAAGAGCTGCCCAACCACTGTCGAGGCAATGGGAGCAAGCTCATCAAGTGTCGGGGGGACCCAGATCACGTCATCGGCGATCGACTCGATTTCAAGGGACCCTCCGGGAGCAATCGCCAATACCTTTCCGTTGCGCGCTTTGATTTCCATCAAATTGCTTAGCATTTTCGGATAGGTATAGATGTCAGCGCAAAAGGCGACGGTAGGGCACATCTCGTTGATTAACGCAATCGGCCCGTGCTTCATTTCTCCGGCCGGATAGCCATTCGCATTGACATAGGCAATTTCCTTAAGTTTTAGGGCTCCTTCAAGCGCTGTCGGATACATGTAGCGGCGGCCGAGATAGAAAAAGTTGTCATATTCGGCATACCTTTTCGCGAGCTCGGCAATCTGACCGCCGCCCTCCAACACTTGTCTCACCTGCTCGGGAAGCTTGATCAAGGCATCGATAAAGCGAATCCCCTCTTGCTGGCTCATTTCCCGCATCCGACCAAAACGCAACGCAAGCAAAGAGAGGATCACTAATTGGCTGGTCAAAGTTTTGGAGGCGGCTACTCCGATTTCCGGGCCGGCGCGCAAGAAGAGGCAGCTATCGACCTCGCGGGCAAGTGTTGAGCCTTGGACATTGCAAATCCCTAAAATCTTCGCCCCCTTCTCCCGCAATTCACGCATCGCAGCCAACGTATCGGCCGTCTCGCCCGACTGGCTAATGGCGATGGCAAGTGTGTTATCTTTGACGATCGGGTTTTTATAGCGAAACTCAGAGGAAATCTCAACCTCGACCGGGATGCGCGCTCTCTCTTCGAGCATGTAGGCGGCGATCATGCCCGCGTGGAGGGAAGTTCCGCAGGCGAGGATGACGATCCTCTCTATTTTTTGGAGCTCCTCATCGGCAAAATTAAGGTTGTCTAGAGTTGCGGTTCCATAGTCGCGGCTAAACCGCGCAAGAAGGGCATTTTGCAAGGTTTGAGGTTGTTCGTAAATCTCCTTGAGCATGAAATGTTGATAATTCCCCTTCGAGACTTCCTCCATATCTTGACTTAAATCTTCGCTTGTCTTTGCGATCGGCTCAAGATGGGAATCAAAAGCCTCGACACCGTTTTCTGTCACAAGCGCAACCTCGGAAGCACGGAGATAAATTGCCTTGCGCGTGTATTTCAAAAAAGCCGCAGAGTCCGACGCAACAAACATTTCTCCCTGTCCGACGCCGATTGCAAGAGGGCTCTCTTTGGCGGCACAGACAATCTCTCCTGGATGGTCCTGGTGGATCGCAGCAATGGCAAAAGCGCCCTTTAGGAGCGGAAGTGCGCGCTGCACCGCACGCAAAAAATTTCCTTTATTCAGGAAGCCGATCAACTGGGAAATCACTTCGGTATCAGTCTCTGATCGGAAAACAACCCCTCTCTTTTCGAGCAGACGACGGATGACATCGTGATTTTCGATAATGCCGTTGTGGACGACTGCGCATCTCACTGAGGCGTCGAAATGCGGATGAGCATTTTCTTGTGTTGGCTTGCCATGAGTCGCCCAGCGCGTGTGGGCGATGGCGATATGGCTCTGCCATTTTCTAGCTGTAACGACCTCTTCGAGGTTGGCAATTTTTCCAACCTCTTTCTCAAATAAGAGGATCCCGTCACTGATCGTCGCAATCCCGGCTGAATCGTATCCCCGGTATTCGAGCTTATGAATCCCCTCCAATACAAGAGGAATGGCCTCACGTGGCCCGATATATCCAAAAATTCCACACACTATTTTTTCTTCACACCGATTTGACTTTCAACTTCCTTAGCAATTTTATGGGCTAAAAGGTCGACTTGATGTTTTTTTGGTCCTTCTACCATCACGCGACACAAGTTTTCCGTTCCGGAGTAACGCACCAATACTCTTCCCTGGTCGCTAAGTTCAGCCTCAACCTCCTGGATCACTTTTTGGACAGTAGTCAGTTTTTTCAGAGGGATTTTTTTCGCGACTTCAATATTGATTAGGGTCTGAGGGAATTTTTTAACGCATGAAGCTAAATCAGATAGGGTTGACTCGCTTTCGATCATGATTTTCAAGACCTGCAGTGCGGAGACAATTCCATCGCCCGTCGTGTTGTGGTCGAGAAAGATCATGTGGCCGCTCTGTTCGCCGCCTAAATAGGCTTTGTGAGTCATCATATCTTGAATGACGTACCGGTCGCCGACTTTTGATAAAATCACCTCGATGCCTAGCGATTCCAAATACTTGATCACACCGTAATTGCTCATTACGGTCGCAACTACCCTATCGTTTTTCAGTAGATCTCGCCGCTTCAGTTCATGAGCGCAAATTGCAAGAATCGTGTCGCCGTCGATGATATGCCCCTTCTCATCAATCATGATGATCCTGTCGCCGTCGCCGTCCAAAGCAATTCCGACATCTGCTTTATGTTCGATCACCCCTTTTTGAATGACAGAAGGATTCAGCGACCCACAATGGTCGTTGATGTTGATCCCGTTTGGATCATTCCCGGTCACAATCACATCGGCATCAAGTTCCCAAAAGACCAGAGGAGCCACCCGATGGGCGGCGCCGTTAGCGCAATCTAAATATATTTTCATTCCTTTCAGCGTCTTACCCTTAGGAAAAGTCGCCTTGACGAATTCTATGTAACGACCCGCAGCATCTTCGATCCGCTTGTTGCGCCCCAATTCGTGATCGAACGGAACTTGTTCAAAATCCCCAGATGCAATCATCTTTTCCATTTCATGCTCGACCGTGTCGGGTAGCTTGACCCCCTCCGAAGTGAAGATTTTGATCCCGTTGTCGTAATAAGGGTTATGCGAAGCCGAGATCACGATTCCGGCATCGGCTCGATAGGCGCGGGTAATGAACGCGACAGCAGGCGTCGGGAGTGGGCCTAGCATCAAGGTATCAACTCCCATCGAATTTAAGCCTGCGACGAGGGCGTTTTCAAACATGTAACAGGAGAGGCGTGTATCCTTTCCAATCACCACGCGGTGCTTTCCGTTATGACGACGCAAAACCACCGCAACGGCTTTTCCAAGCATCAGCGCGACCTCAACAGTCATCGGAAAATGGTTGGCTCTCCCCCGAACTCCATCAGTTCCAAAAAGTTTAAAAGCTGGTTGCTTGCTCATTCATTCCTGTGTAACTTTATAGAGAAAGATACAGGAGAAGAGAATTTCTGTCATGCAGGCACATCGAGCAAAGGTTGAGGAGATTCAAAAAGAGGTTCGCTCTCGGTCAGGTGAACTGACTTTCTCTTCAAAAGCCGTTTCAAATGCATTAAGGAGTCGGCCTAAAAGAGGAGGAATCGACCTTTCGGGGCTCGACAAAATTTTGGAGATTGACCGGAAATGGGTAGTTGTTGAGCCGCGGGTCACCTTTCAACAGCTGTGCACAGAAACACTAAAACAAGGGCTCATCCCGCCTGTCGTTCCCGAGTTTACTACCATCACCGTCGGCGGAGCGGTCATGGGCGCCGCACTCGAGAGCAGCTCCCACCGTTTCGGTCAGGTTAGCGACACCTGCCTAGAATATGAAGTGATTCTGGGCAATGGAGAACTCGTGCGGGCCTCCCCTGATGAAAACAGCGATCTTTATTACGCTCTTTCCGGAAGTTACGGCACTCTGGCTATTCTTACCAAGATTAAACTACGTTTGATTAAAGCCGAAAAATATGTCCAGATCACCTGCCGAAAGTTGCCCAATAAGGAGCTCATCGCTTTTTTAAACGCGACCCATTCCGACGATTTTGTCGAGGGGATCGCTTTGAACCATGATTTTGGAGTTGCTTTAACGGGAAAGATGACATCTAAGGTGGGCTCGGCCTTATATCGGCAGAAAAACTACTGGTCTCCTTGGTATATTCAGCATCTTTCGGAAAATCGCCATTCAAATTTTTACATGACGATCGAAGAGTACTGCTTCCGTTTTGATAAGGGGGCGTTTTGGATGGGGCAATACATCTTATCTATTCGTGCTATGCTCCGCCTCCTCCTGCACATCGGAATCCCCCGGCTGGTTAAGGATACCCTTAATCCTAACTTGCTTTTTCGCCTTCTCTTTGGTTGGGCGCTGAGCAGTAGACGGCTCTACCGTATTTGGCATCACGTCCCTAATGAGGTTTCCGAACGTCTCTTTTTCGTCCATGATTTTTATGCTCCGTCAACCAGAGCCGAGGAGATCTTTACCCGCTTTGTTGAGGAAACTGGAATTTTTCCGATTTGGCTCTGCCCCGTTAAGGGGACAAAGAGTTCCCAATTCCTCTCACCCCACTACGGAGGGGAGCGATTCTTAAACATTGGACTCTACGGCACTCCAAAGTCCCCCCTTCCCGTTCCTGAGCTTTCTGCAAAACTTGAAAAGGAAATCACTCTTTATGGAGGAAGAAAAATGTTGTATAGTTATACCTATTATGAACGTGACTTTTTCTCAAAATTATACGATGAAGTCCAATACAACGCTCTTCGCCGAAAGTTTTTCGCTGAAAAGACTCTCCCTCACATCTACAATAAAATCGTGATCTGATACCATCTATCTCAACATTGTACATTTTATTTACCCGTGAAAGAAAAAATCTATACCTCCAAAGAGCACCATATTCGAAACGACCTGATCGATCCGAATGCCCTGCTTGTCCTCAAAAAACTCCATGAGGCAGGTTTTACTGCCTATCTTGTGGGTGGGGGCGTGCGCGACCTTCTCATGCGCAAAAAACCGAAAGATTTCGATATCTCTACCTCCGCAAAGCCCGAGGAGATCAAAGCCCTCTTTCAACGAAACTGCCTCTTGATCGGCCGTCGTTTTCGCCTTGCCCATATCCGTTTTGGCCGTCATATAATCGAAGTCTCCACTTTCCGGGCCGGTGATCCGACAGACGAAGAGCTGATCATACAGGATAACATCTGGGGAACCCCTGAAGAAGATGTCCTACGCCGTGACTTCACGATCAACGGTTTGTTTTACGACCCCTTAGACCACAAGATCATCGACTATGTAGGGGGGTTTGAAGACCTAAAGGAACATTGCCTTAGGGCCATAGGAGACCCAGAGCTGCGGTTCAAACAGGATCCCGTCCGCATGATCCGGATGCAGAAGTTCCGCGCCCGCTTCGGTTTTCACGTCGACCCCAGAGCCCTCGAAGCTTTGAAGCGATGCCGGAAAGAGATCATAAAAAGCTCGCCGGCCCGTGTATTGGAAGAGATTTTTCGCATGCTCGAATCAGGTGCTTCAGAACCCTTTTTCCGCCTTCTCGTTGAGTCGAAGTTCTTGGAAATCCTTTTTCCTCCCCTAAACGTTTACTTCCATCAGCCAATCGGCGAGCTGCTCTACTCTTATCTAAAGGCAGCCGACTCAATGAATACGCAAGGGAGATACCAAGCCTTGGACCGAGCGGTTTTAACTGCGGCTCTTATCTACCCTATTTTGGAGCAAGAGATCGGAAGACGTGAAAAAATCCCTAATATAGGAGAAGTGATGGGCCTCTCCTATGACCTGATTCAAAAACTCCTATTCGAGCCCTACTCCCATTTTCCTCGCAAGATCCGCCTTCGTTGCCACTTTATTCTTCACATGCAATACCGCCTAACACCTCTAGATAAGAAGAAACGGGCGCGCTCAAGAATCGTGAAGCAAAAAGGTTTTATCTACGCCCTCATTTTTTTAAAACTCCGCGCCCTGGTTCACCCCGACCTTTTCAAAATCTACGAACATTGGAAACGCCTTTTAAAAAAGGAGGAGAAAGAACGAGAGAAAAGGGTATGAACTATTGCTTTTTTTGACGTAAACACCTTATACTGTTCATCTTAAGTTTAAAACCAGGTGAATGGATGAGCATAAATCCCCTAGAAGGTAATTCTTCCCCCTCTTTCTTAAATACCGATTCCTCTCTAGTAAGAACAGAGACTTATGAAGATGAAGAAGTAACTGAAGTAACAGTTGAACAAAAAAAAGCAACTGAATTTTGGAAGTCTTCGGTAGGACAATCTGCCAGCCGAAAGGAGGCCTTTTGTAAAGAGAGTTGGATGAGCGGCTTTATCGCAAAATTAGAAGAATTCTCAGCTCCTCATCTTTTATCTATAAAATCCGATCAACTCTTAAATGATTTTCTCGAAAAGCAAGGAGTCGATGCCACCCCTATCCAGGGGCGGCTTGCCGAGTCGCAAAGAGAAACCTTCAGAGAAAGATTTGAAGCTTTTAACCATATTCACTCTCCTCTACGTTTCTTGGACGCTATTCCCATCCTACTAACAGCTGAAGAGATTCCTCTTTTTCATGAGGCGATCGGAGGCAAGGATGCGCTTAACTTTTTCAAGAAGTTTTGCTCCAATAAGAAAATTCTCCTTCCTTACCTTCAACAATTTAAAAAAGAAAAAAAGACCGATTATCTGTTGCGAACCAACCTGATTCAGTTTGATAAAGGTTTCGATAGCAACCATCCGATTGCAAAGCTTCTTCCATCTGAGATTACCGCCGGTTTCCGTGCCTTTTACGGTGAGTCTCCAGTAGATGAGCACTCTTTCATCTTCAATAATAGTCCCCTTTCCCTACCGAAAGTGAGCAGCTCGTCTGAAAAAGACCGTCAAAAGATTTTTATGGAAAATCTCATCGAAAGACTACAGAATGAGTTCAGCATAGAATCCACTCTTACTCCGAAAGAGCAGGCAGAGCTGCTTGTTGAGAACTCCCAAGAGATGCCGACTTTACTTCAAGTTCCCGTTTTGCGCATATTGCAGTCTATGACTTTCAATTCCTTCAGTTCTGCTGTTATGCATTTACGGCAACATACCTTTCCGAAACTTTTTCATATTGAAACAAACAAACCGAAACTAAGCTATGATTCGGGAAAAGGCGTCACTTTTGAAGCCACACTAAACCCGAAGCTTAACACCTTCACCATCCGACAAAATCGGCCTCATAAATTCTTCATGCGACCCGAAAACTCCGGAACAGATAAGAAACTTGGTTCGATCAATGTTTTCTGGGAACTAAGCGGAGAACTCAATTCAAACGATTATCGGGCGGTACTCCGTTCAGGTGATTTAAAGCTCTCTGCAGATACACCGATCGAACTCAGAGCCCAGATCATCGAGATGATCGGCTTGAACCAAAAGTGAATGGTTTCTTTCGCAATTCTTATAGCAGAATCAGTTGAAAAATTTACATTTTGACCTGCGTCAAAGCTCCCGGGCTTGACCGATCATAAGTGAACCAATATTAGAAATATGGGTTCACTTATGATCGACTATAAAAACCTGAGTATTAGGTTCTCTTCGTCGCATTCAGAGGAGTTTGCGAGTGAAGCGAATAGCCAAAGGCTTTTTGCGAACATGAAAAGCAGAAGAGAGAGATGTAAGGAAAGTTCCTGAAGAGGAGAGAAAAAAAACCAATGCTCAGTTCAAAACGGCGGCAAGCCTTCATTGATAAAAAAAACTAAAAAAATAAATATTCAATAATATTTAAAAAAAAATTAGATAAAAACTTTTATTGATTATAACAAATTTATCACATAAGCTCTTCCAAAATTAAATTTAAGCTACACACCTGAGTTGCAGATGATGGGGTTTTCAAGCGAAGCAAAGGCCCTCTAGGCGTCGGGGAAAAACCCCCAACCCAGGTTAGAATGCAACAGGAGACCTCTATGATAAATTCCACTCAGCAACAGCTAAAATGTGCAGTTATATTCGAGACAAAAAAAACAGAACTCATAAAAAAAATTATTACTGGAAAAATTCAAGAAAAAGTTTATCTGATCGCATTAACATATATAAAGAGCCTACATATAAGTAAAATATATTTGATTTCAGATGATAATCCTACTCTTTCAGCTCAATTACCGCAGCAAGATGGGACAGTTCATGATATAACGATTACTGATGAGAAGTTATATGGACTCACAAAAAGTGGCGTTACGATCTTTTCTCTAGAAATTGATGATAAATTAGCTGTCAGTGCGGAAACACACCACTCTCATATGGGTGCAATTGGCTTCTCTCCTATAAACGAAAATTTGATAGGGTTGATCAACGATTGCAATTCTAAAGATGGTCAACCTCTGCTTGATTGTGAGGGAGCGGTAATAATTATGAGATCTTCGGTAGAAAAGATCGAGTTTAAACTAAAAACAATTGACGGGATAACTCGCCAACCAACAAGCATCACCCATTGTGGTGAAAGCTTTTTTATATCTGCCGTTCTCGTAAGTTATAGATTGAGACGATCTCTTGGATCAGAAATCTACCAAGTTGATGAAAATAGCGGATTGCGAAAAATCGCGAATTATTATGACCGAATTTTAAGCAGGTTAGATCCAATTTCAGATACCTCATTTGTAGCATGGGGTGATAATGGTTATAAAATTATAAAAGAAGGTAAAAAATTTGAAGGATATAGGGGACCTATAATCGGCTTAATTATTCATAATGAAAACCAAATTTTTATTTTAAAAAATAAAAAAGTTTGTGTTAAAAAAATTGGCGAGAAAGAATTTCAAGAATTAAAATCAGATAAAGTGATTAGTGCGTCTCGTCGTCTTTCAAAATGGTTTTCTGGTCAATCATCTTTAATAAAAGAAATCGCAAGGTCAGATTCCAATTTTTATATTCTTCGTGATAAAAAAGTATTTTCCTACGCGTTGAAATCTTAAGGTTTGCAGATATAGCAGAATCAGTTGAAAAATTTACATTTTGACCTGAGTTTTGGCCGGTCTTCTCCCATTCAGAAGAGTTTGCGCAGCAAATAATGACCAAAGACCCTTTGCGAATACGAAAGGTAGAAGAGATGCAAGCAAAGTCCATGAAGACGAGGCAGAAAAATCCAAAAATCAGGTCAAAACGGCGGCAATCTTTCATTGATAAAAGCATCTAAAAATAAATATTCGGGATATTTTAAAAAAAATTTTTTTACACAACCTTTTATTGATCTTAACAAATCTTTCATTTATGCTTTCCCAAAAAAAATTAAGATAAAGATCGAGTTTATACATTTTTCAGATGAGAGTTTTGCAAGTTGTTGATTCGAACTGTAAAAATTGCATCTTAAAATGTATACAGTCGAGAGTTTGTAAAAATAAATGGAACAGGAGACCTATATGATAAATTCCACTCAACAGCAGCTAAAATGTGCAGTGATATTCGAGACAGAAAAAGCAGAATCGATAAAAAAAATTATCACTGGAAAAATTCAAGAAAAAGTTTATCTAATCGCATTAACATATATAAGCAAACCAAATACAAGCAAAATCTATTTGATTTCAGATGATAATCTTACTCTTTCAGCTCAATTACCGCAGGAGAATGGGAGAGTTCATGATATTACGATTACTTATCAAAAGTTATATGGACTCACAAAAAGTGGTGTTACGATCTTTTCTCTTGAAATTGATGATGAATTAGCTGTAAATAAGGAAACGCACCTCCCCCATATCGGTGCAATTGGCTTCTCTCCTATAAACGAAAATTTGATAGGGTTGATCAACGATTGCCAATATAAAGATGGTACACCTATGCCTGATTGTGAGGGAACGGTAACAATTATGAGATCTTCATCAAATAAGAGGGAGCTTAAACTACAAACAGGTTTAGGAATATCTCGCCACCCAAGAAGCATCACTCACTGTGATAAAAATTTTTATATAGCTGTCTGTGTCGTAAGTTATTCTGCAAGACGATCTCTTGGGTCAGAAATCTACCAAGTTGATGAAAATAATGAATTACTAAGGATCGCGAATTATGATGGCCTAATTTTAAGCAGGTTAGATCCGATTTCGAACACTTCATTTGTAGCATGGGGTGATAATGGGTTTAAAATTATAAAAGAGAATAATACATTAGAAGGATATAATGGATCTTTAATCGGCTTAAATATCGATAACCAAAACCAGATTTTCATTTTAAAAAACAAAAAAGTTTATGAAAAAAAAATTGGTGAGAAAGAGGTTCAAAAATTAAAATCAGCTAAAATGATTAGCGCGTCTCGTCGTTTTTCAAAATGGTTTTCAGGTCAATCATATTTAGTAAAAGGAAACTTAAGGTCAGGTTCAAATTTTTATATTCTTCGCGATAAAAAAGTATTTTCTTACACGTTGGAATCTTAAGCTCTGTAAATAAGATGCTTTCTATTCACCTGAGTTTTGGGTTCTCTGACTCGCGTTTTTAGGAGTTTTTTTTTAGAAAATCTTGAGCTTTTCGGGTCAAGTGAATGACAAAAGTCCCTTAAGACAAGGGAATCCAAATCTCAGGTTATATTTCAGAATCGGAAAGATTAACAAGATCGTTTTAAGCTCATATTTTTAAATATGAGCAAGAAACGATCTTGTATTAGAAGCTCTGCTTAATATCGTGAATGAGGCGCGCAGGTTTAACAAACGCCGTTGGTTCGCGATTCTTAGCTAAGCTGTTTCGCGTCCAACCGACTAAAGTCTGGTCGGCTATTGCATCTGCTTTCCTTAGTGCCTTGAAATTGCTATCTAAAGATTCTTCAGCATCGATATCCACAAGAAGCAAAATATCAGGCTTTAAAGAGGATGGGTTTTTAGACGTATATTTTTTAGCATTTGAGAAATGCCACTCACATTTAACTTGAAGGCGAGGTAAAAATAATTGAAAAAAGCGGTTTAGACTCTCCATCGTTTGAAGAGGCTTCGGTCTTTTGACAGAGTTGATTTTTTGGGGTGAAACCCAGTTGCTCACTATTCTTCCTATTGCGGGATCGAATAAAATTAGATGGAGCCGCTTCAATCCAGCATCATGCAGATGAATCGAAAGAATTAATTCTCTTAAGCATCCCCCGCAGCCGATGCTTTGGATAACGAAGATTTTAGAAACGTTAGGTTTTACAGCTGAGATTAATTCCTGGGTAATTCCATCACGCTGCTGTTCAGAAGCATGAGGACATGCACATTCCTCAATTAAAGGAAAATGGCGTAAAAAAAAAGGAGCTAGCGGTGAAAGAAAGTTCCTACCGGGACGTTTAAGCAGAGAGGGAATCTATCCCTCTTTCACAACATCTCTCCAAAGCTTGTTGACTTGGGCAAGATGACCTTTTTCTTCTGGAGAAAGATGCCTTGAGATCTCTGGGTAGGCAGCGAGAAAAAGAAGCTCTTCTCTTTGTTGAGATTGAACACTCATCTTATTAACCTTTAGATATTTAAATATACAATAGATCATAGGCGATTTAATTAAAAGCGGGAAATCCTTGAAGTTTAGGAGAGGTTGTCATACATATATTTGGATGAATACCCTGACCGATCCTCAAGGCAATGAAATCTTTTACCAGGGCATTGGCCCGGAGGCAGGAGCTCTTCCCGCCTTTTTCTATTTCGCCCTTTCCGGCGAGGAGAGCTTAATGCTTCCTCCTTATAACGCGCCCGCAGCTCTGCTCGAAGTAGACCCTCTCCGCATCTATTCAATGACAATCCCCGGCCACGGCCCCGGTTTTGATAAATTCCACGCGATGCAGTATTGGGCCGACCAAATGGCCCAAGAAGAGTATATTTTAGAGGAATTCTTCGAAAAAGCCGCCTTTTCGGTCGACTGGCTGATCAAACAAGGATATGTCGATCCAGACCACCTTGCCGTCGGCGGCCTCTCTCGAGGCGGCTTTATCGCCACCCATCTCGCTGCCCGCAACAAGCGGATTAAAACCCTTCTTGCCTTCGCTCCCCTGACCAGGTTAAGCGAGTTGGAGGAATTTGCTTTAGTAAAGCAGTCGACTCGTGTTAAAATGCGCGCCGCCTCACTTGATTTGGAGCAACTGACTAACCATCTGACACACTTGCACCATATTAGGTTCTATATCGGAAACAGAGATGAACGCGTGAGCACCGACGCTTGCTACAACTTTATTCGAAAATTGGCCGAGAAAGCGCATGAAATCAGAGCCCGGCATATGAATGTCGAATTGAGAATCTCTCATTCTGTTGGCCACAAAGGACATGGAACGGCACCCCAACTATTTCAGGAAGGGGTGAGCTGGTTAAAAGAAAAACTTAGGTAGAGGATGCGCTATTCAATCGTGGTTCCGATTAAGGATGAAGAGGAGAATATTGAAAATCTCATCGCCGAAATTGAACCTGTGATGGAAAGGATGGGACACCCATGGGAGCTGATCTGCGTAGATGATGGCTCTACAGACCGTAGTCTTTTAATACTGCAAGACTTATGCAAACATAAACGCTATTTGCGGGTGCTGACATTTACGCGAAACTTCGGGCAGTCAGCCGCTTTTGCGGCTGGATTTGAAGCAGCGCGAGGCGAATTGATCATTACACTGGACGGCGACGGTCAAAACGATCCCGCTGATATCCCAAAACTTACTGCTGCTATGACAGATTGCGATCTAGTAGTTGGGTGGAGAGTAAACCGGCGTGATCCCTGGCAAAAACGGATTGTTTCCCGCCTCTCCAATTGGGTCCGGAGCCGTCTTTGCCGCGACGGGATGCACGACACGGGATGTTCACTCAAAGTCTACCGCAGAGAATCTTTGAAGCGCGTCAAGATGTACAAGGGGATGCACCGTTTTTTACCCGCTCTTTTTAAAATTGAAGGCTTTCGTGTCAAAGAGATCCCCGTTAACCACCGAGAGAGAGCAAAGGGAGCGACTAAATACCATTTTTTCAACCGTTCAATCGGACCTATTCTCGATATGTTCGTCGTCCGGTGGATGCGCCATCGTGCCCTTCACCATAAAGTGCGCGAGGAGATCTCGCACGAGCCATGATCGACCTATTACGGACTTTTCTCTATCCGCTAGGCTTGATCGCCAACCTACTCTTCGGTGTGCGC
Source organism: Chlamydiales bacterium (assembly GCA_020831465.1). Classification (GTDB taxonomy): domain Bacteria; phylum Chlamydiota; class Chlamydiia; order Chlamydiales; family JAAKFR01; genus JAJACP01. The sequence goes on along the minus strand of JAFIGI010000017.1, from coordinate 11,594 downwards.
TTCTTTTTGCAATGGATCCAGAGCGAAAAAAGAGGCGAAAGCATGGTCACCCCACTTTTTTGGGTGATTTCTCTCATTGCCAATGGAATCATGTGCCTTCATGCCTTCATCCAGCTTCAGTATCCCGTTTGCCTCATCCAATCTCTCAATGCGGTCATCGCTTGGCGCAATCTCAATCTGATGGCAAAGCGACCGCTCTCAATAAAAAAAACTGTCGCGGTCATGGCCTTAACCGCTTTAGCAGTCTCCCTGCTTTTCATCCGCGAAAAAGTCTGGATGCGCCCTCCAACGATGCCTTGGAACGGAATACACGCAAGCAGACCTCCACTAACTTGGCATCTAATCGGAATTGCCGGAATGTTTCTATTCGCGAGCCGTTTTTGGATCCAGTGGTGGCAGGCGGAGAAACGGGGAAAGAGTTACCTTGGCATCCCGTTTTGGTGGACCAGCCTCGCCGGCGCCCTTCTCTCGCTCCTCTATTTTATCCGCTTAAACGATCCGGTCAATATCCTTGGCTACGGCATCGGCCTGCTGCCCTATATCCGCAACCTGATGCTGCTCAAAAGGCCGCAATTCGAAGCTGGAAAAGGGCTATTCGTCTTTGCTGGCGAGCCTAGCGGCGACCTTTTAGGGGGAAAGCTTATCGAAGCCCTGAAGCGGGATGATCGAGCTCTCTCCATTTCAGGTGTCGGAGGCCCGCTCATGCGCGCCGCCGGTATGGAGATCACCCATCCGATGGAAGACTTTCAGGTAATGGGTTTTTCCGATGTGCTGAAAGCCCTTCCTCGCCTCTATCTTGATTTCCGAAAGATTAGAAACCATATCTTAAGCAATCCGCCCGCCGCTGTTGTTCTGATCGACTATCCCGATTTCAATATGCTGCTTGCCAAAGCGTTGCGCAAAAAGGGGTACCGAGGGAAATTGATCCACTACGTATGCCCTTCCGTATGGGCATGGAGAAGAGGACGGGTTAAAAGCCTCGCGAAAACCCTGGACGGCCTCCTATCGATTCTCCCTTTTGAGAAGGAGTGTTTCACACAAACTTCGCTCTCCGTTACTTACGTCGGTCATCCTCTTGTGGCGGCGATCGATTCCTACACCTATGATCCTTCTTATCCACTTCCTAGCGACAAGCCGATTTTAGCTATTTTTCCCGGAAGCCGCCGGCATGAGATCTCCTTGAATTTACCTATCCAATGGGAAGCAGCGAAGCACTTCCCTGACTATACCCCCGTCATTTCCGTTGCCCGTCCGGAGCTGATAGGTGAGATCCGAAAGCATGTCGGTCAGGAAGCCCATTTTGTTCCTCAGGAAAAACGGTACGAGTTGATGCGCGCGGCGAGCCTAGCTCTTGCCACTTCGGGTACGATCATACTTGAGATTGGACTCCATGCCGTACCAACAGTTGTGACCTATCAACTAGGAATGCTCAATTATCTTCTTGGCCGCTATTTTTTTCGCATCCGCCTTCCCTTTTATACTCTTGTGAATATCATCTGCGAACGAGAGGTCTACCCCGAATTCATCCATAACCAACTCTCGGCAGATGAAATTGCAAAAACCCTGCGCTCACTCGACGTTGAAAAATGCCGCGAAGCCTGCTGGGAATTGCGTTCCCGTCTATTAGAGCAAAACGCAAGCTTCGCAGCTGCTAAAACCATAGAGAACTTGATTAAATGAAGTGTCCCTGCCATAGCGGAAAAGAGTATACGAATTGCTGTGCCCCCTACCATGATGGCGCCTCTCCCCCTACCCCGACTGCCCTGATGCGCTCCCGCTATAGTGCATACGCGCTTGGAAAGGCCCCTTACATTATGGAAACAACCCATTCGTCTCATCCAGACAAAAAGCGCCCCCCAGCCGAATGGAAAGAGCAGATCCTGGCCTTTTCAAACGGCGTTCAATTCACAGGACTCGATATCCTTGAAGCTCAAGGTAATTTTGTTACTTTCCGCGCCTATCTCGGCTCTGCAGGTTCGTTTACCGAAAAGAGCGAGTTTGAGAAGGAAGAGGGGCGGTGGCGCTACAAGCGCGCCCTCTCCATCACGTAAAACCAGATCATGAACATCACAGAGGAAAGTGAGGCACTAAGGCGCAGAGTTGGCCAAGCCCGCAGATGCGGGCCTTGGCCAAGCGCTATCACTTGCGCGCAAGCGCGCAAGTGATACTCTGTGATTTTCAATCTTTTTAGGAAGATATTTTTTTTGAACCACAGAGAGCACAGAGATGAATAGTTACTTTTTTTCTACATCAAGGCAGCTTTGATTTCCCGGAGAACACCTCTTTGAGCAAGGTCGGCAGCGCCGAGGATTCCATTGATCAGGGCCTGCCGGTCGGAATAACCATGGCACTTGATCACAAGGGCATCGATGCCGCAGAGAAAGGCGCCGGGATGCTCGGAGTAGTTGAATTTATGGTTGAGATGGGAGATGATTTCGGGAACCTTGAATTGCTTTTCAAGGTACTCGGCAAGGAAGCTCGACACTCCCTCGGAAGTTTTGAGAAAAACATTGCCTGTGAAGCCGTCTGTTACGAGAATGTCGACCTTTCCTCCGAAGACTTCGCGTCCCTCGGTATTCCCAAGAAAACGGTCCTGAAAAGCTTCTTGAAGAAGCCGATAGGTCTCCTTGACCTCTTTCGTCCCTTTTTGCTCTTCGGCGCCGATATTGAGCAGGCCGATCGTAGGATTCTCCAGCCCATGACGGCACTTCCGGTATAGGGAGCCGAGGTGAGCATAGGCAACAAGTTGATGGGGTTTAGGGTTTACATTAGCCCCGACATCGAGAACGACGACTTCACCCTTTGCTGTAGGCATGGTAACTAGAAGAGCCGGTCTGTCGATACCGGGAAGGGTCTCCAAATGGTGCATAGCGGTTGCTACGAGCGCGCCGGTATTGCCCGCAGATACAAAGGCATCAAGCTCCTCCTCTTTGAGAAGGCGCATCCCAGCCGCCATCGAGGAATTCTTCTTCCGTCGGACGGCTAGAAGAGGCGGCTCGTCCATCTCGATACTCTCCTCCGTTGTGACAAACTCAATTCGGGGATGGGAGTTTTCTGCAATGACGGAATAGAGGGCATGAGTTGCCAAAACAATCATTTGATAATCGGTTGTTTTCGCGACATGCAAAACGGCTTCGAAAATCGCTTCAGGAGGCTGGTCGCCCCCCATTAAATCTACTCCTAAGCGTAGACCCAAAAATTTTTAATCCTCTTCCTTCTTCATGACGGAACGGTTGTTGTAATACCCGCATGAGGGGCAAATACGATGTGAAAGCCGCTGACTTCCGCAATTTGAGCAAGCGATCGCATTTTTAGGTTTTTTTGCATGGTGAGCGCGCCTGGTATTTTTCCGTTGATTGCTCACGCGTGATCGTGGTACTGCCATTGTTCTTAACTCCTAAGAGTGTGGTTATAAAGTGCTAATGGTTTAGATTCAGGTTCTTTTTTTGCAGGCCTAATATAAGCCATTAGGACTTTGTAATCATCCTCTAAAAAAAAATTTTGCTAAAGCTTCCCGCTCAGGGCATTTTCCATTGCCGCACTCGGCGCGGGAAGGAAGCTCGAGCAAGATCGCCTCTCTCAATATATCTTTAAAATCGAAGACATCGCCTTTGATATCCTCAAATTCTTCCGTGTGGCAGAAATCGGGAATCTCCAACTTCACGCGGACATTCTCATTACAGATAGCGCATGGCATGGCCGCCTCGGTTTCGATATGGAGCCTCAAAACCAGGGCTTGATCGGCGCATTCAGCCTCTCCATGGATCTTGACCGGAACGTTAAACGCCAGGTCTTTTTCATGTATATCCATAAATACAGGAGAGAGGGTCTCCTCAATTCTCTCTTTTTGCCCATCCTTTAAGCGATGGACAAAAATCTTAAATTCATCACCCATGAGAAGATCTCGCTACTCCAATAACTTGCTTTTTGAGTCTTTTTCCGCATCTTATTGAAGCGCTTCTCGGCCTACTTATTTAAATAGCGGGATAGTCTCATTCGACCCAAGAATTTAATGGAAAATAGGTTTTAAAGCCAGTTTTTTGTGGAAATGTTCAGCAGCTTCGCATATACTTCCGGACAACGTCAATGAAATATTTATCGAATGTGCGGATCAGAAGAGTTTCAGAGAATTTCCCCGAAAGGGTTAAAGATAATTTTTTACTATTTATTCTTTTTTCTTACAGAAAATATATGATGCATCCCTTCCGAACACTTCTTTTGCCGCCGATTGTTAGGGTGAACCGATGGACAATGATGTTCTTCTCAACGTGGAATCTAAAGAGATTCGCTATGCGCACCTGAGAAATGGCCTACTTCGAGATCTTATTCTAGAAAGAAAAAGGGCACGCCAGCTCACAGGCAATATTTACCGAGGTCGAGTCACAAATATCCTCCATAATATCCAATCCGCCTTCATCGACATTGGGGAAGGTGAGAATGGATTTATTCACATGTCGGATATACTCGAGAATACGAAGAAATTCGAGCAGATGTTCGACATGGACTTTGATCTGGACTATGACATCCAGACTGTCGATGTCCGCAAACAGAAAAAAATCGACATCGAAGAGATTTTAAAAATCGATCAACCGGTCTTGGTCCAGGTTGTTAAGGAACCTATTGGCACCAAGGGAGCGCGCCTCACGTCGAATATTTCAATTGCCGGTCGTTATCTCGTTTTGTTGCCGAATTCCCCTCATCGCGGCGTTTCACGGAAGATCGAAGACCGTCATGCGCGCGAGCGGCTCAAAAAGCTCATCCGAGCGTTCGAGATGCCCCATGACATGGGGTTAATCTGCCGGACGGCAAGCAGCCATGCAACGACCGATATGTTGGTAACCGAAGCTCATGACCTCCTTGAGTCTTGGCAGCAGATCATGGAAAAATTCCACCAATCCTCGAATCCGACCCTTTTATATGAAGACTCCGATATTTTAAAACGGGCGGTCATGACCTGCGTTGATAAGAAATACGACCGTCTTCTTGTAGACGATTATGCTACCTATCAAAAGTGCAAAAAATTCTACAATAAATTCAGCCTAGAACACCCCTTGCGGATTGAGTATTATCGCGATAAAATCCCGATGTTTGAGCGGTTCAATGTCGAGAGGGAAATCGAAAAAGCCCTAAGGAGAAAGATCTGGCTCCCAAGCGGCGGTTATCTCTACTTCGACCGCACCGAAGCGATGTTTACGATCGACGTAAATTCGGGAAGGAGTACAACAACGGGTGAAGGAAATGTCGAAGAGACCCTCGTGCGGATCAATCTGGAGGCCGCCGACGAAATTGCCCGTCAGCTACGCCTGCGCAATGTCGGCGGACTTGTGATCATCGACTTTATCGACATGCGTGTCCGGAAAAACCAACGGCGTGTTTTGGAGCGGCTCAGAGAGTGCATGAAGGAAGATCCAGCTAAATGCACGATATTGAGTATGAGTGAATTCGGACTTGTCGAAATGACACGCCAAAGAAGCCGTGAGTCGCTGATCCAAACACTCTTCACAGTCTGCCCCTATTGCAATGGGAGCGCCCTGATCAAAACACACGAAAGCGTCGTCATCGAGATTGAAAGGGCTCTAAAAAAAGCGATTCAAAAACACCAACAGTTCGGCCTGCTTCTGGTCGTTCACCCCGAGCTCCATAAGTATATGAAGCAAGAAGGCGAGACTTCTTATATGGCCTCTTTTGCAAAAAAACTAAAAGCTACGCTCGATTTCGAGGAATCAGATAGCCTCCACCTAAATGATTTTCAGTTAATTTCTACTGTAACCAACGAATCTTTAGAAGTTTGAAATATGACTTTTCTGAATAAACTCAAGCAAGCGCGCAAAGAAGGAGTCATTGATCAGAAAAACTACGATATTATCGCCAGTCTTTATGAGAGCTATTCTCAATCAGTGACATCGTCTGAACTCGATATGGCCGCTTATGAACCGGTCTTCGACTCCCTGCTCAAATTGGTCTGCGAGCAGATCGCAAACCCATACCGCTTCGAACCTTACCATATACGAATTACCGAGCCTTACAATTACTATCTATTTGGGATGGATTTTTTACGTCCCCTTGTCGATAAAGCACGCAGCCGAGTATACAACATCGAAAACGTAAAAAAGATGACCGAGCAGCTGCAGGTGGGGGATAATATCATCCTCTTTGCCAACCACCAAACCGAGGTCGATCCGCAGTTGATGAGCTTGGCGCTAGAAGATACCTATCCCGAATTCGCTGCGGAAGTGATTTTCGTGGCGGGAGACCGGGTCATTTCCGATCCAATGGCAATTCCCTTTAGCATGGGACGGAATTTGCTTTGCATCTATTCGAAACGGCATATCGACACCCCCCCCGAAAAAAAAGTGGAAAAGCAGCACCATAACCAGCGGACGATGAAGCGGTTAAAAGAACTTCTTTCCGAGGGCGGGAAGTGCATCTATGTAGCGCCGAGCGGAGGAAGGGACCGTCCGAATGCCTCAGGGGAAGTAGTCGTCTCCCCCTTTGACCCTCAAAGTATCGAGATGTTCCGCTTGATCGGGAAACAGTCAAGAAGACCGGCACATTTCTATCCCCTCGCTCTCGCCACTTTCGACATTCTTCCCCCTCCCCAGACGATTGAAAAGGAACTTGGAGAGGAGAGGAGGACAAAGCGGGACGGAATTTTTTTCTGCTTTGGGGACGAGATCGATCTCGATCAATTCCCCGGGTCGGATATGCAGGACCGCCACGCAAAACGCAGCGCGCGCGCGATGCATATATGGAATTTAGTTAAAACGGATTACGCGATGCTCAAGCAAGGATTTTTATGATGAAAAAAATGCTGATAGCCCTTCTTCTATCTACTACAGGCTTTTGTTATGAAGTAATAGAGGACAAATCTAATTTAAAGATCGAAACCCCTGCCCTTTCTCACAGGGAGACAAGGAAAATTCGATTGGAAAATGGGCTTGAGGCTCTTCTGATCTCCGATCCCGATACCAAGGAATCTGGAGCTGCCCTTGCGGTTGCAGTCGGAAGTTGGGATGACCCTGTTGACCGTCCCGGGATGGCTCACTTCGTCGAACACATGCTCTTTCTCGGAACTGAAAAATATCCTGAGGAAGAGGGGTATAAACGTTACCTTGACGAACATGGAGGAACACCCAATGCCTTTACAATGGCCGACCGCACAGTTTACATCTTTTCCGTAAATAATGAGGGTTTTTCCGAAGCGCTTGACCGGTTTGGACAATTTTTCATCGCTCCGATTTTCAGTCCTTCGGGTGTTGACCGCGAGTGCAAAGCGATCCATCAAGAGTTTTGCAAAGACGTTCCTCTCGACCCTTGGAGGGTCCTCTATGTGAAAAAAGAGCTCGCAAACTCTAAACACCCCTTTCACAGGTTTTGCATCGGCAATAGCGATACTCTAGAACGCATTTCGCAAGATGAGTTGAAAGAGTGGTACAACACACACTATAGCGCAGATCTCATGCATCTTGTTGTTTACTCATCAGAAAGCCTTGATTCTCTTGAAAATGAAGTCGCTACAATTTTTTCCAATGTTAAAAAGAAGGAATGCCTCCCCTCTTCTTCTACCGAACCGCTCTTCCTTGCCGATAAATTCGGAAAAATGGTTCTCATCACACCTATTCAAGACCTCCAAATCCTCGAGATGAGTTGGGAACTCCCTCGCGTTTTCGGTAAAGATCTTGAAATCCATGCCGACAAACTTGTTAGCCATATTCTGGGGCATGAGGGAACGAGCAGCCTACTAGCCCAGCTCAAACGGGAAAATTTGGCTGAATCAATCAGTTCAGGAAGCTTTAATGCCGGAAAAGATCAAAGCCTTTTTACCCTATCCATCCAACTGACCTCAAAAGGAGTTGAGGAGTATGAAACCGTCATCGAGAGGTGTTTTCAAACGATCGCTTCTCTACGCGAGGTCGGTATTCCGCGCTATATATTCGATGAAGTCGTTGAACTACAAGAGCTTAAATACCGCTTCCAGTCGCGCGAAGAGATCTTCGAACTTGTCAGCGATCTCGCGATGCAGCTGGTTGACGAGCCGATTGAAAGCTTTCCGAGAAGAACACTCTTTCCCAGCAAATACGATCCTGAAAAAATTCGAGAGCTTGTCGAACATCTGACTCCCCATCGATGCCAATTCACCCTTGTCGCTCCTCCTCATTTGACAAAGCAAAAGACAACGGCAAAAGAAAAATGGATGGGAGTTAACTACTCTGTCAAAGAAATCAAAAAGGAGAAGCTCGACAAATGGGCAGTTGCAAAGCCCCATTTCCACGTCGCGATTCCTAGACCCAACCCCTTTCTTCCTGAATCGATCACTGTAAAAGGGAATCCATCGGAAGAGAAGACCCTGCCGAGGCCTGCCCTTGTTACTGATTCTCCAAAGGGAAAACTCTACGCATGTCAAGACGACCGCTATCTTGTTCCCGAAATCTCTTGGACGTTTACGATAAAAACCCCGGCTCTCTCGCCTGCAGACCCGGTCGGTCTAGCTCTAGCTGACCTTTATTGCCTCTCTGTGAATGAACGTCTCAATTCGATCGCCTACGAGGCGAAGATCGCAGGCCTTAGCTTTACTCTTACACCCTGTCAAAACGGGATCGAGCTGAAGCTGATCGGATATAGTGATAAGTCAGCCGCATTGCTTGATTCGGTACTTGCCGCCATGCAGCTCCCGCCTCCCTCACGCGAGCAGTTCGCCGTTTATCAGGATCAGCTGATGCGCGATTATCTCAATCGGGCAAACGCAACTCCGCTCAAGCAAGGAAGCGAATTGCTCTGGAGTATACTTTACAAGGAATATGCTAGTTTAAACGAACGTAGCGAGGCTCTTAAAAGGATTCAACCCGAGCAGCTCGATGCATTTTGTAGCAAGCTCTTTGAAGAGACCTATGTAGAAGGGATGCTCTATGGCAACGGACCAACCCTTTCCGTTTGGGAAACTTTCGAGAAATACCTTCCCGGCAAGCCCTTCCATCCGACCCGACACCCAAAGAAAGAATTGGCTTCCCTTCCCTGCAACGGTCATCCTAGCTACCTTGTTCTCAAAAGCCAGCACCCTGCGAACGCTTTGATTCTTACTGCTGACTGCGGAGATTTCACGTTTAAAAAAAGAGCCGCCCAAGAGATCCTTTCAAAAGGGCTCGAAGAACCCTTTTTCAGTGAGTTGCGCACGCGCCAGCAGACAGCATACTTAGTCGCAAACTGGTCGCAAGAACTCGAACGCCACCTCTATAGTTTTTTCGCTATCCAATCAAGCTCCCATGACACCCGCGACCTTCTCTCGCGCTTCGAACTCTTTTTAGAGTCGAGCATTCAGCATTTACATCAGGACGTCATCCCCGAAGAGCGCTTCAAAGCAATCCAGTCAGCACTGGTTTACAAGCTTGAACACCCTGCTGAGAACCTCCACAAGATGGGAGGGATCCTTCATATGCTTGCCTTCGAGTACGAGGGCGCATTCGATTGGCTCGAGAGGCGAAAAGAGGCCATTCGCGAGCTAACTTATGTTGAGTTTCTGGATTATGCGCGTGAATTTCTCGGGAAACAGAATCTCCGCCGTCTTGCCCTGTTTGTAAATGGGACGCTCCCTGCAAATGGGCAGCTCTCCTATAAAGAGGTCACTACCCCGGAGAAAATTCGTAATGAGATTTCCTACAAAGGAAGGGAAAACCCTTCTCTTGTGACGGAATTGGATTGATACATGGAAGTGTATCACCGCAAGCTTCTGCCTTTGAGAAATTCCTAGCGAAAAAAGATCCAAGAAGCCACATTTAAGTTTAGTGACACCGCTTATAGGAGAATCAGTTGAAAATTGCAAAGAGAGGAAGTGATGCGGATATTTCGGATCATCGTGCTTTTAGGGTTATGCATTCTACCACAGGCACTATTTGGTGTCCTGACTCCCTGCCATTTTCGCTTGGGAGTCCGTGGAGGAGGGTATCCGACCTGGTTCATGCACAAATCACAGAACGTGCTCATCAACGACACTGGTATTTTCGATCAAACTGAGGTCCCGAATTTCTTCGACCTTTTTCACTTTCCTTGGACCGTTGGCGGTCACATCGGGTATGACTTCTCCCAGCACATCGAGATCTTCCTTGACGCTGAGCACACCCATGCAGACGGAAAAACCCTAGCAATCACAGGGCCTAACGAAATTCCCATTAAACAAGTTTATAATGATTACAACCACTGGGGAGTTTACTTTGGCGCCCGCTACTACATGGCCGATTGCGGATTTTGCGTCCTGCACTACACGCCCTTTATCGGAGCGAAAATCGGCTTTAAACGCTATTCCTCTCATATCGATGCTGAAATTTTCGAATCGGATACCTTTTTGGGAACGCGGGGATTTTATGAAAAATACACCGTACCCTCGCTGGGCGGACAATTTGGGTTTGAATTTTTCACAAAATGTGGTTTTTCATACACTCTGATGGTGGAGGTGATCTACTCAGGGGAAATGCGCGGCGCAATCAACTCCTCTCTTCCAAACTCATCAATTCCACACGCTTCAATTGGAGATACAGGCCCCCTCTTTTCTATCCCTTTTACCATCGGCATCAACTACACCATGTGAAACGATCTTGCAAAGATGGCCGGTTATGCTGACCTGAATATATCCTTTTATTTACTGATGCTGCTATAGGACTCGAAATGCAGAAAAGTACCGGTTTTCAGCTCTTCAAAAAAATTGTCTGAGAGAGGCATATCGACACCTTGTCTTCTTTCGAGCAACTCAAGCCTGTTTTTCGCAAGGTTGAACTTCATGATCAGGCGGGAAATGCATACATTTTCACACAACTCAACCGCCCAATTTAAATTTCCAATTTCGACGATTTGCGGTAGATGGAAATGTGAGCAGATCTTTTCCTCAAGAATATGATGCGGAAAATAGAGAGAGCAGATTTTTACAAGAGCCTCATGCAATAGGTGTGCAAGCGAAAAGGTTGAGAGCCTCTCTTTTCTTTTGATTTTTTCCTTGAAAAGTTGCGAAATATCAAGGACTTGCTTCGGAGAAAGTTTAAACCCAAGGCCAACGGTAATCTGAGGGAGTTTGGAGATGAAATCCTCAAAAGAGAGTTCAGTAAGTGCTCGATTTAAGACTTTGTCAAAAGGTTCATGGAAATCCTTATGCAATACAGTTAGAACCTCATGACGAAATCTTACGACATCCATATTTTCCTGAGCGAAGTTTGCATAAAGTCCTCGGGAATTTTCTTCACCAACGACGAGGTCGAGAATCCTTTTTTTCAAATCGGCAGATAGAAGTTTCTTGCGTAAGGCGTTAGCAGGATCGATCAAAGAGTGCAAAAGTAGTGCGTGCTGGTTGTCGGCATTCCAAAATTTTTCAAAACGCAAAGGATTGAGATTAAAGGCATGAATTGAATTTGACACTAAAATCTGTGGATCCAAATGTGCGAAAAAAGCAGGTTTTTGTTCGTAAAACGTTTTTAATACCATTTCGGAAAAATAAATTTAAATTTATGATCCTTGTTTTTCCAAAAAAAATAGGGATTCAAAAATGGGCAAAAAACAAGATGAACTTTCAAAACTCAGAGGAGTAGACTTTTTCAAACTGGCCATCAAGGAGC
>JAFIGI010000014.1 GCA_020831465.1 Chlamydiales bacterium | reverse complement strand
TCCAAGGGCGCTTTGGGCGTTTAGCGGCTAAAGATCCCTCTTTTTCCTTTAGTTTGAGCCAATTGTAAATCGTTGGTTTTGAAATTCCAAATACACGAGCCGCTTCTGTAATCGAACCACATTTTTCTACAAATTGTAGTATAGTAAATTCAAATTGAACTGATACATAAGATACCTTAATATTCTTCTTTTTTATAGGGAGAGTCTATGACAAATCATTATTCTGTCGATCTTCGAAAGCGCGTGATTGATTATGTTTTATCAGGTAAGCAAATCAAGGCAGCGAGCAGCCTTTTTCACGTTAGCCGAAAAACCATTTATCGCTGGTTACAACTTTTAAAAAATAATGGAAACTTGAATCCGAAAACTCCTTCTTCTAGAAAGGGTTATAAAATCCATCACGAGGCTGTTGCTCACTATTTTTCACATCAGCCCGATGCCACATTGAAAGAAGTGGCCGATACTTTATCGACTCACCCGAGTGCAATTTGGTACGTTTGTAAAAAAATGAAAATTACACGAAAAAAAAGTCGCTCTACTACAAAGAAAGAGATGAGAAAAGACGACAAGAATTTCTAAGAGCAATTGAAGGTATTGCAAAGGAAGATCTTGTATATGTGGATGAAAGCGGAATCGATCAATTTTTATCTCGACCATATGCGAGAAGTCCGAGAGGTTTGAAAGTTTATGGAGAAATTTCAGGAAAGCGCTTTGATCGAGAAAGCTTTGTTGCAGCTAAAATGGAAGATAAAATTATCTCTCCCCTTTGCTACAAAGGGACTTGCAATACATCTCTTTTTAATATGTGGGTTGAAAAGATGCTAATCCCGGAGTTGCCATCGGGAAAAACCGTAATTATGGATAATGCCACGTTTCATAAGGCAGCAAAAACTAAAGAACTGATAGAAAAAAAGGGTTGTTTTCTTTTATTTCTTCCTCCTTATTCTCCAGATCTTAATCCTATTGAAAAATTTTGGGCGAACTTCAAACGGCAAGTTAGAGGCACGATTAGTAAATTTGAAACTCTAAGTCAGGCTATTGATCATGCTTTCTTGTGTGTCGTTTGAATTTGAATTCACTATACTTTCTCTCGTAGGTCAGTTGAATAAGTCATGCAGTAAGAATACGCGCATGAAGTAAAAAATTCAATCTATTTGACTATAAGTGAACCAATATTAGAAATATGGGTTCATATATTTGTATCACTTATGATCGATCAATCACGGGGCTTTCACGCAGGTCAAAATGTAAATTTTTCAACTGATTCTGCTATAGTCGATTCTGCTCGGAAGCGTGCATCATCTCATACATCCGGCGAAAGTTGGGACAGGTTTTGAGGAGCTCCTCTTTAGGTCCCTCAGCAATTTTCGTCCCGTTCTCAAGATAGACGATCTTATCAGCGTGCTCGATCGTCGAAAAGCGGTGGGCAATGATGACTTGAGTGAGCTTGCCATGTAGCTCGCAAATCGCCTCACGGATCTTTCCCTCGCTGACAGCGTCGAGCGAAGAGGTCGCCTCGTCCATCACCAAAATTGGGGCGTTCTTGACAAGTGCGCGGGCAATGGCTAGCCGCTGCTGCTGCCCGCCGGATAGGTTCTTTCCAGACTCCTCTAGCTTAAAATCAAAAGTATTGGGGAGGCGGACGATGAACTCCTCGGCGTGGGCCGAACGGGCGGCTGCCCGGATCTGCTGGTCGGAAAAGTCGCGTCCAAAGGCGATATTCTCGCGGATGGTGTCGAAGAAAAGAAAGGGCTTTTGGGGGACGAAAGAGATGCTCTCGCGCAAAGAGCGCTGGGTATATTTTTTGAGCGATCTCCCATCGATTAGAATCTCTCCCTCCTGGGCTTCGTAGAGTCGGGGAAGGAGCTTAACGATCGTGGACTTGCCGGCTCCCGTTGGACCCACAAGGGCGACGGTCTCTCCCCTTTTAACGGAAAAACTCAGGTTTTTGAGGATCCACTCATCGCGGTAGCGGAAGGAGACGTCGCGAAATTCGATCGCATCCTTAAATTCGATAAGGTCGACAGCATCAGGGGAATCTTTGATCGTAGAGTTGATGTTGAGGACTTCATACATTCTTTCGGCCGCAGCGACGCCACGGAAAATGTTATTATTTTCTTCGGCGAACTTCTTTACCGGCTCATAAAAGACGTAGAGGAGACCGCAAAAGACGAGAAGCTCGGCAGGACCGAGCCGGAAGAAGTAGAGTCCGGAGAGGATTACAAGAGCAAAAAAGAGCGAGGAGATGCTATGGAGTATCGGGCGAGCGGCAGTTCCAAAGCGGGCGCTGCGCTCTTCGAGCTTGGCCATCCTGTCGTTCTGCTCGCGGTACTTTTTGAGCGAAAAGGACTCCATAGCAAAGACCTTAATGGTCATCACGCCGCTTAAAAAATCGAGCAGGACGGCAGCAAACCCTTCTTGGTTCCGCTGCATCTGTTTAGAGATCGCCTTGATTTTCTTTGCGATAAAGACGATGGGAATAACGATGAGGGGAAAGCCGATAAAGATCACGAGCGAGAGTTTCCAAGAGATGTAAAAACAGGCTAGTAAGGTTGAGACAACGGCAAAAGGTGCTTGGATATAGTTGAGCAAGAGAGAATTAATTGCATTTGCCACCACTCCTGCATCACCGGAGACCCGCGCCGAAAGACTGCCGATATCGTAGTCATGGTAAAAACTCATCGGCAGCGATTGAATATGTTCGAAGTATTGTTGGCGGAGATCACGGCTGACGCGGATCGCGACAAGTTGGGTGAAATAGCGGTGAAGAAAGAGAGAAATCGCTTTGAAAATGGCGACGAAAACAAGGATGAAGGCAAGACGGATCAGATTGGTGTGGATGTCGAAATGGGCATCGAGAAAGGATGCAATCTTTTGTACAATGGTCGTCCCGCCATGAGCTGCGAGGTAGGCGTTCGCTTCATCGATGTTGATGGGGCCGCCAGGGGTTGAGGCGATGGCGTTCCATTTCGATTCGACCTGGTCAAGAGTCAGGCTCCCGACCGTCTGCAGCTTCCCCTCTCTCTCTTTTCCAAAGAGGGTGAAAAAATCGGGGCCCGTTTTGGCGATCACACCAAGCGCGAACATCTCCATTTGCGACCCGATGGTAAGCAAAAACATGGCAAAGACAGTGATAAGGAGCAAGGCGTAATGCTTACGATTCAGCAGCGCCGCTTTCAGTAGGAGTTTCATCGCCGACTATTTCGAATTTTCCCATTTTTCGGAATTTTTGGTAGCGTCTTTCAAGCAGAACGTCAGGAGGATAAGATTTAAATAAGTCCCACTGTTCAAGGATAAATGTCTTTACGTTTTTGTAGATCTGATCCGGGTCGTGATGAGCGCCTCCGATCGGCTCGCTAATCACATGGTCGATCACAAAAAATTCGACGAGATCTTCGGCGTGCATCTTCAAAGTGGCGGCCGCTTCGCTATTTTTCGAGGCATCCTTCCATAAAATCGATGCACACCCTTCGGGCGAAATGACGGAATAGTAGGCATGCTCGAGCATTCCGACCGTGTCTCCAATCCCCATTCCAAGCGCGCCGCCGGAACATCCCTCGCCGATCACTAAGACGATCGTCGGTGTCGCAAGGCGGGCAAGCTCCCTCAGGTTATAGGCAATCGCCCATCCCTGTCCCCTCTCTTCAGCGGTTAGCCCCGGGTAAGCACCCGGAGTATCGAGCAGAAAGACAACCGGGAGATGGAATTTCTCGGCAAGCTTGGCGAGACGGAGTGCCTTGCGGAATCCCTCCGGGTGGAGCATGCCGAAGTTCCTGTGGAGGCGGCTCTCGGTATCATTCCCTTTCTCCTGGCCGATGATCATGAACTTTCGCCCATCGATCTTTCCGAGCCCCCCAACAACGGCGTGGTCGTCGCTAAAGCTGCGGTCGCCGAAAAGCTCAACGAACTCCTCACAAATGTTTTGAATATAGTCGCTGGAGCGAGGGCGGTTAGGGTGGCGGCAGATCTGCACGCGTTCCCAGGGAGTGAGGTTGGAGTAGATTTTTTCTTTTAATTTATCGAGCTTTTTTTCGAGTTTACGTAGCTCATCGAGAGAAAATAAAGGGTTTTTTTGATTTTGCTCTTTAAATTGTTGAATTGTCTTTTCATATTCAACAATTTGCTTCTCATGAGGCAAAACATCCATGGATAGCCCTTATTTACAATAAAAGAGAAATCATAAGGTACGGAAGATTAATTTTCAACAAAGCTCTCTATTAGGAGACTTCCTTTCCCGGGAGTTTCGCCTCGGTAAAGTCGCGGACGATATGGATAAAGGCAGGGCGAGAGACGATGACCGAAAAGAGCTCCTCGATATCGTGAGTATGAAGACGGATACAACCATTGCTCTCGTAATGACCGATGCAGCGATGATTTTCTACAAGCTCTCCTTTGTTGTCTCTGTGGCAGGGAGTCCCGTGAATCCCGAGCCCTTTGCATGGTCCCGTACAGTGAGCCACTTCTCTTTCAAAGGGAATCCAACGGACTCCGAAAATCGTAATCATTTCCACAACGTCACTCTTGTAGGTTCCAATGGCTCCGGGTCTATAAACCGCAATCTCATTTCCCAGAGAGAAGGTTCCAAGAGGAGTGAGTGAACCGGAAAGAGTGCGCGCGTCTAGCTTTCCGGCACACACGGGATACGATTTTAAAAGAACTCTTTGATCTTCGTCCCTATCATAGTAATAGACCCACATCTTAAGGCGAGAGAGGTCGAGAAGAAGATGAAACTCAATCTCTTTGTCGGTCCTGAGGACATTAAACCGGTCTCCCTTGGAGACGACGTCCGAGAGGTAATCTCCCATTCCATGCAAGCTTCTTGAAATGAAATGCTTGGAGGTTTGGAAGTGGGAGGCATAGTCGCCTAAATAGGCTGCGCGCCCTGTCAGCCAATCGACTCGTCCGGTATAGGAAATGGTCTCCACAATCGGCAAGAGAGGGGGATAGGGATTAAAGAGTTGCGCCATCCGGTCGATATCGGGAGGAAGACAAGAGTCATCTGAGAGAGGTTGAAGCGCAAGAGGCTGGTTAGGGGAAGGATCGTTGATCTCTTCAATTAGAGCAGCCTCCTCAACCGCTACCTCAATGGGCGCTGATATTTCGGGCTGCCGATTAGAGGGCCAATTCAGGAGAGTAAGTGCAAGGATGAGCCCAACAGCAGCGAAAGCAAGAATTTTTCCTCTATTCATGACCCCTACTTATAGTAAACTGAAATGTTTTATTCAATAGAGTGAGCGACATCATAAAATCAGCCCCCCAAAAACTTTCGTCGCCCGCTAACGGAACAACTTCCATTACCCGAAAACCTGCTTCAGGAGTTATGGTCAAACCGTCGATTTTAATCGTCTGAGGCGGACCCTGATAGCGGTCGAGCGACCGAGGATTTAGCTTGTGCGAGCCGGCGACAAAACAGGCGTCGGCTTTGAGAAAACAGGTGAAGAGCAGATCGGTCAAAGGACGAAATCCTTCGAGCGTGCAAGCAAGGGATAATCGATCGGGATGAATTGCACACGCGCTTTCGACCCAGGCCGCGCTATAGCCCGAATCTTTCAACCAAGGAATGCCCGTATCCCTATCATGAGGGGCTGCCAGACGGCAGATATAGCCCAATGCGTTTTCAGAAATCTCTATATTTCGCCCCCTTCCTGCAAGCCCGAAACCGGCGCACTCGCCAAGGGGAAGGAGCTGCAGGCCCAGATTCAAGACTCCTCCCTGCCGAACCAAAAAGGTGGCCATCCCGCTCTTACAGCCCGATGCCAGGCAGACGACTGTCTGTTCGGGGGTCCGGTGGAAGACAATCCCCAATTCAGAATCGAGATACCGGTATTCGGGAGCCTGTTCAACTGCCAGGGCATCAAAAAAAGCGCTGTTCGCCCTTTCCAGTTCTGCAAAGCGGCAGCCTCTTTCCTGTTGAAAGAGCGGATAAAGCGGCTTGCCCCGATGGTCGATAGTCGCTTGTTGAAAAGCGGCCATCTTTTTAGCGGTTTCAATATCCCCTTTTCGGATCAGTTCGAGTCCCTTTTTCGCATGCTCGCAGGGATAGGGAAGCCCACCCCAGGGGAAAAATTCGTGTTCTAACAATTGCTCCATAAAAAAACCCTCAGTGAAAACCGAGGGTAGCATATTTCATCCGAAAAAAAAACGGGTCTTTTTTTTATTCGCCCTTCGAAGTTTCGATCAAACGGCGCATTTTTTTTCCTGGTGTAAATTTCACGGCTCGGCGCGCAGGGATGTGAATCGGTACAGACGCATTTTTCGGGTTACGTCCGATTTTCGGTTTTCTCTCTACAACTTGCAGAACTCCAAAATCACGAAATTCGAGACGATCTCCGTTAGCCAAAGCGTCTGTCATTTTATCGAGAAAGTTTTGGATCACTGCACGAACGTGATTGGGATGAATCCCTTCATCTTGCGAGATCGTCGTAATCAATTTCTTCTTAGTCATCGTTGCCATAATTGGTGCCTCCTAGTTTGAACTTTCGGTTGTACCGAAGTAGAGAATGTTCTAAATCGCACACCCTCTCTCTATTTTATTGAATTATAGCCGTATAATATCCATCTGCATTTTCGGTTCAAGGGAATTTTTACAAAAATGCATTTTTTTTTAGATGGACTCTATACATTTTTCAGATAGGAGTTTTGCAAGATGTTGATTTAGACCGACTTGACCGCGGAAGCATTGAGCTTAAATTCGTCAGCTGGAACATGTTCAAGTCAAGATGGATCAATAGATTGGGAAAATTACATCCGAAAAAAGACAAAGTCGAGCTTAACGAATGCGGACGACAAGCTTCTTTTTTTTCCCGATTCCTAGAAGGAGAAATTGCTTTTCAACTAGATGATTTTCGGAGAGAATCAATTGATCATCTGTGACTTTCTCATTATTAATGTAAGTCCCGCCCCCCGTGATCATGCGGCGCGCCTCTCCTTTACTTCCTAAAAGGCCGCAATCCACGATCAGATCGACAAGTTTAATTCCGACCACTTCGGAAACCGGGAGGGTTTTGCTCGGCAAATCGGCGGCGAGAACGCGGAGCGTTCCTGAGTCAAGCTCCGTCTGACTTCCGGGCTTTGCGGCTTCGGTAACCCGAACTGCTTCATCAACTCCTTCTTGTCCATGCACGATCCTAGTGACCTCTTCAGCAAGTCGTTTCTGAGCAGTATTCGGCACATAATCTTTTGCCTCCATCGACGCTTCGATCTCGCGAATCTCTTCGATTTCCAAAAAGGTAAGCATCCTGAGCATTTTCGGGAGATCGACGTCGGGTATGCGGATGAGATATTGATAAAAGTCGTAGACCGATAGGCGGTCCGGATTGAGCCAGATCGCGCCCCCTTCCGATTTTCCGAACTTTTTTCCGTCGCTTCTCGTAAGCAAAGGAAAGGTCATTCCATAAACGGTTTCTCCTGTAATTTTGCGCACAAGCTCAGTACCGGCTGTAATATTCCCCCATTGGTCGCTTCCCCCGATTTGGAGTGCGACTTGGTGCTCTTTAAAGAGGTGAAGGAAATCATAAGCTTGGAGCATCTGGTAGCTGAATTCCGTGTAGCTAATTCCTTCCTCCGACGCGAGCCTTGTTTTGACGCTCTCTTTGGCGAGCATCGTCCCTAATCTGAAATGCTTCCCGATATCGCGTAAAAAGGGAATATAGCCTATCTGGGCGAACCAGCTGTAGTTGTTGACGATAGTAACATCGGTTTTCAAAACAGCTTCCAGAGAGCGACGTATCCCGAGCAAATTGGTTTCAATGGACTCTTCATCGAGCAAGTTCCGTTCGCCGCTTCTTCCTGAAGGATCACCGATCATGCCCGTAGCACCGCCCACAAGTGCGATAGGGCGGTGGCCAAAGCGTTGAAACCAGGCAAGCCCCATGATTCCGACCAAATTTCCAAGATGCAAGCTGTCCATTGTCGGGTCGAATCCTGCGTATACCGTCAATGGCTTGTTCGCAAGTTCGAAGAGTTCATCACTCGTCATTGCTTCGATAAAGCCGCGTTCTTGCAACGTGTAAATAAGATTTTTCATTAATCCCTTTTTCAGCTGTTTCTCGGAAAATTGAATTTTGGTATGATACAAAATTATCGTCTGAGAGTAAAGGAGCTTGTGCGTATGAACAGCGGAGAGGTTCACCGAAAAGAAGAAGAGATTATCGAATATCCCGAGAACTATGAAGAAATGGTCAAAAAACTTCAGGAGCGGGAAGACGAGCAACTGCAAAGGGTATTGGCAAAACGAAACGCGAAATCGGAGGAAGAGCTGAGAGAGATTGCTGGCAGTGCGATTGCCAAGCGTCAACTCAGAACATCTAAAGAACACAAGCCTTTAAAAGACAGGAAGATTCTGACAGAGGCGAAATCAGAAGATGTGGCTAAACTGCGGGAGCGGCTTGAAAAAGAGACCTCCGAACTTGCGAAAGAGGTACTCAAACAGCTTCCCGGTCAGCTACCAACTCTGAAAGGAAAGCTCAAAGGGCGCGTCAAGCCCGGCGGCGATACAGCTCCCGCAGCTTAGAAGGGATTATCGTTATCTATAAATTGGCTCTCCAAGCCCCATGTTGACCCCATATATTCTGCGAGGGCTTTTGGGCCTATTTTTTCTGTTGCCGAGTGCCCAAGAGCTAAAAAGTGGATCTCCTCTTCGTAGGCAACTCCCCAAGCGGGTTCATCGAAATTGCCGGTAATAAAGCAGTCGACCCCCGCTTTTGCAGCCGTTGCAAGTTCGCGATAGGCTCCCCCTGAAATTAGCGCTGCGCTTTCAACCCTCTTTTTTCCCTTCAAAGCGGCTGCGGCATTATGTCCATAGTAGGTCTCTATTTTTTTTACAAATGCGTCGACAGACTGCGCTTCAAAGGTGCCCTTTACGCCAATCTCCGTCCCATTTAGCTCTCCGAACGGCTCAAGATTTTGCCATCCTAGGTCAAGAGCTGCTTTCCAATTATTCCCGACTTCGCGATGGGCGTCGAGGGGCAAATGATAAGCAAGAAGAGAAATTCCCCGTTCCAAAAGGAGTTGAATTTTCTTTTTTTTCGCTCCGGCAATCGGATAAGGATCGCGGTTCCAAAAGATGCCGTGATGGACGACAAGCGCATCGATCCCTATATCTGCGGCCCTCTCCAATGTTTGGAGATTTGCCGAAACGGCAGTGGCAACCCGTCTGACTTCCTCTTTGCCTTCTACTTGAATTCCATTTGGGCAATAGTCTTTAAAAAGGCTCGCGGATAAATAAAGGTCTAAGTTTTCGGAAAACTCGTTGAGAAGCACTTTATATCCTTTTTTTCTTTGACGTCGAGATCGAACATAAAGTATACACCATTTTAATGAAACTCAATCAGCACGCTCAAGATGAACTTAAGAAGGCCGTCGGAAAGAAGGCCGCAACGCTTGTCGAGGAGGGAATGCTGGTCGGACTCGGTACAGGTTCAACGGCCTCCTGCTTTATCGAAAGCCTGATTGAAAGATGCCGCGCAGGTCTTAAGATCACAGCCGTCTCCTCTTCGGTCCGTTCTCTTGAAATGGCGAAGGCGGGAGGGATCTCTGTCCTCTCAATGGATGATGTAACCGACATCGATTTAACGATCGACGGCGCTGACGAAGTCGACCCGAAATTCCGCTTGATCAAGGGAGGTGGAGGCGCGCTCCTACGCGAAAAAATCATTGCGAGCACGAGCAAGCAGATCGTGATCATCATAGACGAGAGTAAACTCGTTGACGCGCTCGGCAAATTCGGCCTTCCGGTCGAGATCATCCCATTTGGATACAAGGCGACCATCTCAAAAATCAACCGAGCAGGTTACGAAGGAATCCTGCGCATGAAGCAAGACGGCTCAGTTTATCTAACCGATAACGGAAATTTCATCTACGACATCCATGGTTCCCGGCAATTTTACCGGCCTGAAGAAGACCACGATAAAATCAACAACATTCCCGGTGTTGTCGAGACAGGACTCTTTTTCAATCTCCCTGTCAGGGTATTGGCGGGACGAAAGAACGGAAATGTAGACTTTGTACACAAGGAATAGAAAATCTATGGAAGAGACGATGGAACTTGTACCTGTGGGTTTTGAAAAAGTGATGCAGTCGCGCTCCTACACATGTGTAGTGCTCGAAGCTGAAGAGAAAAAATTCGCGATCTATACCGATCCCTCAAGCGGAAAAACCATGCAACTCTATCTCTCCTCTACGGAAAAAGAACGTCCGAGCACGCATGATTTGATGAATCAAATTTTCCGCGGATTGGAAGTTAAGCTTAAACAAGTTGTTATAAATGACCTAAAAGACACCATTTTTTTTGCGCGGCTCTTTTTGGAGCAGCAGATGGGCGACGTCGTCTCCATCGTCGAGATCGACGCGCGCCCAAGCGACTGCATTACACTCGCCCTTCTTCACAAAGTTCCTATCTACTGTACGAGGGATGTTTTGGATAGAACGATCCGTTACGAAGAATAATATCGAATAAAAATTTTTATTGCTCGCTTCATACGCATTGTGTATGTTACGGAGTTTTGTGGTGAACGAACATATGATTACGAAAGAAAGCAAGAATAAAGCGAACACCATGGACGCAGTGACCATCAAAAAAGGAACCAAAGCAAAAGGTTTTTTTATTGTCATCAATGACAAGGGATTGCATACTCGACCTTCGACCGAGCTCGTGAAATGCGCGACGAATTTCAAAGCGCAGGTCAACCTGATCTATCAAGACCTGGTTGTCAATGCGAAATCGCTTTTAGGCATTCTCACGCTGGCAGCTACCCGCGGTTCACGCATCCGAATCGAAGCCGAAGGAGAAGATGCCCCTGAGGCAGTCCAAGAGATCATCGAGCTCGCGCGAAACAAATTTTACATCCACTATTGATATGACAACAGCTGCGCAACAAATTAAGCCGAGAGCGGAAATCGCCTCAGAAGACCGCTGGAACGTCGAAGCCCTTTTTCCTGCCTACGAAGATTGGGAAAAAGCCTTCAAAGTTGTACGTGAACAAACTGAAGCCGCTCACTGGCCGGCCTTAGCAGCCTACCGGGGACGGCTGAAAGAGGGTGCGGCTGTCGTAAGGGAAGTCCTCGAACGGTCATGCGTGGTCTCTAGGGAGCTGGAGAGGCTCCATACCTACGCCCACATGCGCCACGACGAAGAGATAACTGACGACCGTTTCAAGGGTGCCTATCAGCAAATTATCTCTCTTCTCTTCGACTTCCAGCAAGAGAGCGCGTGGATTGAGCCCGAGCTTCTGATGCTACCCTCGGACATAATCGACTCTTATTTGAAATCATCGGAGCTCGCGGACTACCGCTTCCATATTGAGAAAATCGTACGGATGCGTCCCCACACCCTGAGCGCCGATAAAGAAGAGCTCCTCGCGATGGCGGGCAAACCTATGCAAGCGCCTCCAAAAGCCTTCACTGCACTGAATAATGCCGATATAAAACTCGGAAGAGTCACTGACGGCGCGGGTAAAGAACACGAACTGACCCATGGCCTCTATCAAATGTATCTCCGCTCCCAGGATCGCGTTTTGCGCGAAAATGCCTTTAAAGGGATGCACAATGCCTTTCTCGGTTTTGAAAATACAATCGCTGAATTGCTTTACGGAGAGATCCAGTGCCATCTTTTCAATGCCCGCGCGCGCCATTATCCGACCTGTTTGGATGCCGCCCTCTTTCCTAAAAAAATCCCTCTTTCGGTTTACCGCTCATTAATCGAAGCCGTCCGCGGCGGAATGGAAACCCTCCATCGGTATGTGCGCTTGCGAAAAAAAGTTCTGCAGCTTCCTGAAGTGCACCTATATGATATGTATGTTCCTCTCGTGCCACAAGTTGACATCAAAATGTCTTATTCCGAAGCGGAGGATGCGATCATCGAGTCGGTCGCCCCTCTAGGCGACGACTACCAAAATACCCTTAAGAGAGGGTTGAAAGAGGATCGATGGGTCGACCGCTATGAAAACAAGAATAAACGATCCGGAGCCTATTCTAGCGGATGCTTCGACAGCTTTCCTTATATTCTGATGAATTTCCGTGGGATTCTTCGTGACACCTTCACGCTCGCCCACGAAGCGGGACATAGCATGCATTCCTATTTGAGCAAAAGCTCTCAACCCTATCACTACTCTCATTATCCGATTTTCGTCGCCGAAGTCGCCTCGACCTTTAATGAAGAACTTTTGATGAATCTCCTCCTTAAGCGGGTTACCAAAAAAGAAGAAAGACTATTTCTGGTAAACGAGAAGATGGAAGATATCCGTGCGACCCTTTTCCGCCAGACCATGTTCGCTGAGTTTGAATTGACAATCCACGAACTTGTCGAGGCAGGCACTCCGCTTACCCCTTCCCTTTTAAAAGATCTCTACTTTCGCCTGAATGCCGACTATTTCGGACCCGATGCTTTTGTCGATGAAGAGATCCGGATAGAGTGGGCGCGGATCCCCCATTTCTACTACAATTTCTATGTCTACCAATACGCGACCGGAATCAGCGCCTCTCTCAGCTTAGCCGAAAAAGTTCTTGCCAAAGATCCGGGAGCGCGCGACAACTACCTCGCCTTTTTAAGCGGAGGCTCCTCGCTCTTTCCGATCGATCTTCTCAAAATGGCCGGGGTAGACATGACAACCCCTCATCCAGTCCAGTCAGCCCTTCGAAAGTTCGATTCTCTTCTCACTGAGCTAGAATCTCTTCTGTTTTAAAAAAACTGTTTATTAGCACTTATGCCTAAATAGTGCTAATTTTTTGTTGTTCAAAAAACCCCTTTTTGCTATCTTTACGGTCGAAACAATCCTTCTTGAACCAGGAGTAAGTATGACAGAACAAGCTGTACAAACAAAACTTAAACCTTTAGGAAACAGAGTTTTAGTAAAACGTTTAGAAGCTGAAGATAAAGTGAAGGGAGGAATTATCCTTCCCGACACGGCGAAGAAGAAGCAAGAGACTGCCGAAGTCGTTGCGATCGGAACCGGGAAAAAGGACAAGAGCGGCAACCTGATTCCTTTTCCTGTAAAAGTTGGGGATAAAATTTTGATGGAGAAGTACTCGGGAACAGAAGTCACGCTGGACGGCGACGAGTACGTCATTCTGCGCGCCGACGATATTATCGCAATTATTGAATAAAAAAGTATAAGGAGCTAATTCGCTATGGCAGCAAAAGATATTAAATATAAAGAAGAAGCAAGACAAAAGATCCTAAAAGGAGTCAAAACCCTAGCTGACGCTGTTAAAGTCACATTAGGTCCGAAAGGGCGTAACGTGGTCATCGACAAATCTTTCGGCGCCCCTCAAGTGACTAAGGACGGCGTCACTGTCGCCAAGGAGATTGAACTTGAGGACAAGCACGAAAACATGGGCGCCCAGATGGTCAAGGAAGTCGCCAGTAAGACAGCTGACAAGGCGGGCGACGGAACCACAACAGCGACCGTTTTAGCTGAAGCGATTTATGGTGAAGGTTTGCGCAACGTCACAGCCGGCGCCAATCCAATGGATCTCAAGCGTGGAATTGAGAAGGGCGTGAAGACCGTTGTTGAAGAGTTGAAGAAAATCGCGAAGCCCGTATCAAACCAAAAAGAGATCGCCCAAGTTGCAACGATCTCGGCCAACAACGATGAAGAGATCGGCGAGATCATCGCCAAAGCGATGGAGAGAGTCGGCAAGACCGGAACGATCACTGTTGAAGAGGCGAAAGGCTTTGAAACAACACTTGATGTAGTTGAAGGAATGAACTTTGACCGCGGCTATCTCTCTGGCTACTTCATGACCAATCCCGAATCACAAGAAGCTATCCTCGAAGATGCTTTCGTCTTGATCTACGAGAAGAAGATCTCGGCTATGAAAGAATTTCTTCCGATTCTTCAAGCAGCTGCCGAGTCGGGACGCCCTCTTCTGATCATTGCAGAAGACGTCGAAGGAGAAGCCCTTGCAACACTCGTTGTCAACCGCTTGCGTGCCGGCCTCAAGGTATGTGCCGTTAAAGCCCCCGGGTTTGGAGATCGCCGCAAAGCGATGCTTCAAGATATCGCGATCCTCACAGGCGGCCAAGTGATCAGCGAAGAGCTTGGCATGAAGCTCGAGAACACAACGCTCGACATGCTTGGAAAGGTCAAAAAAGCGGTCATCAAAAAAGAAGAGACCACGCTTGTAGAGGGAGCCGGCTCGAAGGAAGAGATCGAGGCCCGTTGCGAGCAAATCAAGCGCCAGATCGAAGAGAGCACATCCGATTACGATAAGGAGAAGCTCCAAGAACGGCTGGCCAAACTCTCCGGAGGCGTTGCCGTCATCCGCGTCGGAGCTGCAACTGAGATCGAAATGAAAGAGAAGAAGGACCGTGTAGATGACGCCCAGCACGCCACTGCGGCTGCTGTTGAGGAAGGCATTCTTCCCGGCGGAGGAACGGCCTTGGTCCGCTGCATTCCGGCTGTAGAAAAGCTCGCTGCGGGACTTGAGAACGACGAGCGCATCGGTGCCATGATCGTTGCTAAGGCCCTAGCCAGCCCGTTGAAGCAGATCGCCGAAAACGCAGGCCAAGAAGGCTCAATCGTCTTCCAGAAAGTGCTTAGCCTTTCTACAAACGAAGGGTATAACGCATTGCGTGAAGAGTATGGCGATATGCTTAAGTGCGGGATCCTTGATCCCATGAAAGTAACGCGTTCGGCGCTTGAAAGTGCTGCTTCAATCGCGTCGATGCTGTTAACCACCGAAGCGATTATCGTTGAGATTCCGGAAGAGAAGCCTGCCGCTTCGATGCCGGGCGGAATGGATTACTAAAATTGAATCCACATAAAGAAAAGCCCCTCCTAGGAGGGGCTTTTTATATTGCACGAGTTTACAGCTTCTTTATTTTATAGCAGAAGTAGCTCCTATTAATGCAATAACCAGCAAACCTATCGCAGCATTCTTTGTATACCGAGTCAACTTATTATTAACTTCGATTTAAGGAGAGAACATGGCCTTTGTAGTAGAAATAGCTGACATAAAATACCTTACCCCTTCCAGTTAATCTGAGTAAACATAATCTGCTCAGCGGAGAGATCTACTTGTTTGTTAATAATTCCATAACTTCCTATGACTGAAAATTTATCCCCGACAGCCTTAATCGTAGTCAAAGAGATATTCAGATCGGGAAGGGGCCATGTCATTTTCTTAGAGCCGACAATTCCCCCTGATTCAATAACGATTCGTCCACCTTCGGTTTCGGTCTTAGGATAAATTTTTCCTTTCACGCATTGACTAACCTTGACGGTAACATCTTTAAGTTGCTCTTTCCCATCTTCATCCTTAAGAGAGGCGACTCCGCTATTCTTTTCTTTGTAAACGATGGTAAAACTCCCATCGGATTCTTTTGTAAACGACTCCATCCCCTCTTTAGGCATTTTGTTTGCAAACACGGCAAAAGCCTCATCAGCATTGCTAAATTCCCTTAAAAAATCATAAGGTGCGGTTCCTGAAACACTCATTTTTTATCTCCTATAATTAAAATATTAAACTAACATGCAATAATTATAACAAAATAATTTAATTTTTTCAATATATTTATAATAATTTAAATTAATTATGCTCGATTTAAATTGACTCGGGTTCCTTACCCAAGTGCTTATTCAGAAAAATTCAGAGAAAGTTATTTTCGGAACCAAATGCCTTTGAGACCCCGGGAATTTTACCTGAAGCTACTTTGCGGGCATAATTTTCTGGCATTTAATTCAGCCCAACCCTAAGATCTTGCTTTTTATTCCGGATTAGCTCAGCGGTAGAGCAGTGGACTGTTAATCCATTGGTCGCTGGTTCGAATCCAGCATCCGGAGTCTTTATACTAAGGCAGTTACAGCAACAGTTGTGACTGTCCTCAATGCAAATGGTGCACTTTTTGTGCACTTGTCCGCAAAAGTTGGCAGCACTTCTGTTGCGATCTACCACTTCTTTAGGACAAATAGGACAATACGGACAAAAGTCGTATTATCCTAATTAAGTTTTATTTGAATGCACAAAAAGTGCATCAAATGAAAATGTGATGAGGATGCAAAGCGCTCAGAATCCATTCTCATGGGTATTTTGAGATAAGCGACCGGTGATTACTAATCCATCATTGTTTTGCAAACCTCAAACGTGGAGTGGTTATGGCCTATATTAAAGAGCGCAAAAAAAGAGGATGGTACGAGTCGCTATCGAGTCTTAATCAGATTAAAGGGATATCCAACGGAGTCAGCAACCTTTGACAGACTCACAGATACCAAAAGATGGATACAACGCACCGAATCAGCCATGCGCGAAGGCCGTTACTTCCGCACCACTGAATCTAAAAAACACACCCTTGCCGACCTAGTTGAACGCTACATCGAAAACGTCCTGCCAGCCAAACCGCGCAATGCTGGTATCCGTCTAAAGAACCCATCTTTTAAAAAGCTCTCTCTTGAAGCACTCTTTTGATTTTCAAACCAAAGGAGCAGTTATGGGCAAACCCTTTTCACAAGAGCAACGAGAAGCATGGGTTGGTAGAATTCAATCGC
>JAFIGI010000067.1 GCA_020831465.1 Chlamydiales bacterium | reverse complement strand
ACTGGTTGAAGAGTGTCGCATGAAGAGAAAAACGTTATGCGAAGACATCGCGAGGGAGCCCTACGCAGCTCCCGGAGACGATGCGAGCAAAAATATCATTTAAGCGCAATTTTGTGTTTCAAAAATTGGTGGCCGTACAGACTCTCCTCTAATTCAGATAATTCTTTTTGTGAACGAGCCATTTTTTTCTCGAGAGCAGCTCTTCTAGTGACATATTTTTTTGCTTTAATTTCCCTTAATGCAGCTCTCTCCTTTAGCGGGTCAACTTTTCTAGCTAGACGAATTTTCTTATCTTCCCATTTCTCTAACTTTCCACTTATTTTTTGAACAGATTCTTGAAACTCCTTTATTATAGTTTCATAATTGCCAATTTCTTTCGTCTTTTCTGAAGACGAGTTTGGAGAATTGATTCCTTTAGAATTATCATTGTAGTCAATACTGCTTGGGTGCGGGTTGCTAAAAGTATATTTTTGAAAACCTTTAATAAACATAATTTTTCCTTTTGTTATAAAATTATTCAATATTATTATAACATATAATTATTAATAAATAATTAATTTCAAATTGTTTGAAATAAATTTATGTTTATTAATATAGCGTTAAGCTGAAATTAGTCAACTTAAATTTTTAATTGTCTTTCTTGCGTTCAGAGGTGTTTACGAAGCAGACCTTGTGATTTTCAGGTGAAGCAAATAGTCATCCCTTTGCGAACTTGAAAAGCACAGGAGATGCAAGCGAAGACGAGAGAGAAAAAACCAAAAGCTCCAGGTTATTGGTTGATCTTGAAAAGGAAACTTCGGAAAGGAGGATGTAAGTAAATGGCCGAAAAGTTATACTATTTCACTCCCTCTTTCGGGGATATTTTCCTATAGAAAAACACCGATGTGGACTTTTATGGGTCAAAACAACTTGGTTTTTGAAAAGTGGTAGACAACGATCACCTTCCACGTAAGGAGGTTGTCAGATAAGTCTAACCTTCAGATTGAGTTTTATGCAGAACAACTTATTAAAAATAAATTATCAAAATTTTTAGGTTTCTAATGTCGTTTCCAGGTAACTTAGTATCTTATATGTCGCGTATTTTTTTTCACGACCATAATTCAGAAATAGGCTCCCCATTTGAGAAATTACCTAAAGACATGATATCAGAGATTCTTTCTTATTTACCAGTCAAACAATTAACCAGAATGAAGGAAGTATCAAAGAATGTAAAAGCTTGCATAGATCAAACACCTAAACTTAGAGCGATAATTGATTACAGCAAAATGCTTTTTTATGTAAACAAAGCCGCGGAAAAGGTTCCAAAATTACACTTTTCTGAGCGATCCCATGCTTTTTATCAGATAGTAAAAGCGGAAGCGAAATATCGATTAGCCGAAGGGAAAAAAAATGCGTTAAAGATTCAACAAATTAGCTTTCGAAATGACGCCTTAATTGAGATTATCAAGGCAGAAGCAAAAACGCAGCCAGATGAAGCCAAGAAAACCATACAAGAGATTCAAGATCCTTCCTACCGGAACGAAGCCTTAATGGAAATAATTAAGGCAGAAGCCATAACTCACCCAGAAGAAGCGAAGAAGACCATACAAAAGATTCAAAAACGTTTCTGTAAGGCTGAAGCCTTAATTGAGATAATCAAGGCAGAAGCCAAAACGCAGCCAGAAGAAGCCAAGAAAACTGTACAAGAGATTCGAAATCCTATCTTTCGAGATCAAGCCTTAGTGGAGATAATTAAGGCAGAAGCCATAACTCAGCCGGAAAAAGCGAAGACTGCTACGCAAGAGATTGAATATCCTAGCATTCAGCGTGAAGCCTTGCTTGAGATAGCGCGAGCACAACAAGCTTTAGGCCAGCTACATGAGGCCATGAATACTATACAAGAGATTCAAGATGAAAAGTTTAAAGTTAAAGCGTTACTCGTGCTAGCACTCAGGGCTTGGGAGTTGTAACTATAGTCAAAAAGACAAAAAATTACACACAAAAAAGATAATCTATCACCCTCCTAGAGTTATAAATACGTTGATCGCAGATCTGGCTTTTTTTTTAGCCATGCACAAAATTTTTCGATTGGATTGAAATTTTACAGCCTTCTTGTTCAACCAAAGGGTCTATTTTATCTGATTAACTTAAGGGAATTTCTGAATAGGCTGGATCGAAGATTGGGGGTGGCTGGATTCGAACCAGCGGATCCCGAAGGAGTCGGATTTACAGTCCGATGCAATTGGCCACTATGCGACACCCCCAAAAAACTTGCTGGAGAAAGGACTTGAACCCTCAACCGTCCGATTACAAGTCGGATGCTCTACCAATTGAGCTACTCCAGCAAAAAGAGTCGTTGTTATACCAAACGAAGTCTATTTCTGAACACTATTTTTTCTTACGAAAATCCTCCGTAGTCGGCTTGAATTCCTCGTCGGGCTTGGGAAAATGGGGCTCGCGCTCCTGCGGCTTCTCTTCGCTCACTTCAAATTTGATCGGCTTTTCAGCTTCTTTTTTGCGAAAATCGCTTTGCGTCATGCGAAATTTCAACTTCTCCAAAGTATCGCTTTCAGTCGGAACTTGCTGCACGGTAGCGGAACGGCCAAAGACTTCAAGACTCCTATCTTGAGTCGAGAGAACTTTAGCCTTAAATTTCCTCTTACCGGAGGGTGTATATTTCGCTGTTGCCTGCTCCTGTTCCTTTTTCATACAGCAGTTTTTGTATTTCTTCCCGGATCCGCAGGGACAGAGGTCATTTCTACCAATTTTTTTTGTCATTTTCCCAACCAACTCAAAATTTAAGGAGGGAGTCTATCTCATCTTCTTGATGATGTCCAATTCTATTTAATGCTATACTTCTCTAAATATGTTGGAAATATACCCGAATAACTCCAAAAACCGAAAATTTGCCGATTGCGCAAGCGTCGCACTTCCTATCGCGAGCCCTCCATGGAAAAAATTAGGAAAACGCCTCGAGAGCATGATCCGCAAAGCGCTCTATGAATACGAGATGCTCAATGGTGTTTCCAAACTAGCTCTTGCTCTTAGCGGTGGAAAAGATAGCCTAACTCTTCTTTTCATGCTCAAGGCAATTTCAGGGCGGGGTTTCCCTAACCTCGACCTCTATGCAGTCCATGTCGGGGGAAAATTTTCATGCGGAGCGGGTGTCCAAGAAAATTTTTTGCGCGCGATTTGCGAGAAGCTTGAAATTCCCCTAATTACAAGGTCTTCGACACAAAATTTGGAATCTCTCAACTGCTATAACTGCTCGCGGGAACGGAGAGCACTGATATTCGAGGCAGCTAAAAGCGTCGGAGCGGAGACGGTCGCTTTCGGCCACCATCGTGACGATAGCGCCCAAACACTTCTGATGAACCTTCTACACAAAGGGGAATTTGCGGGCAATCTCCCGAAATTGCGCATGATCGACTATGAGGTCACAATCATCCGCCCCCTCATTTTGGTTGCAGAAGAAGAAATTCGCCGATTCGCCGTAGATTATGGTTTCGCCCGTGCGACATGTCAGTGTCCTGTGGGACAAAACTCAATGCGGAAACGAGTCGACCGCCTTCTCGACGAACTTGAGGAGCTCTTTCCAAACACGCGCGCTAATGTAGCGCAAGCCGGCCTGCTATATGGGTCTGATAAAGCCAGGAGAAAAAAAGATGTCTAAACATGAAAGTCGTATCAATATCGATGGGGTAGAAATCGCGCTAGGCTTTCCTCACGAATTTCAACTCCATTGGGTAGGGCAGCAAGACGTGCTCGACCAGCTACTCGCGGCGTGGCTTGTCATCGACGAGAATGACATCCCGCTCAACCCCCGCTTGATCGGAAAACCGGGGGTAGGAAAGACAACCCTTGCCTATGCAGCTGCAAAAAAACTAAGCAAACCGGTCTATATCTTTCAATGTACAATGGATACACGCCCGGAAGATCTCCTTATCACGCCGGTGATCGACGAGAAAGGAGGGATCCGGTATGTCGCTTCTTCGCTCGTCACAGCGATGATCCGAGGGGGAGTCTGCATCTTGGATGAGGGAAACCGGATGAGTGAGAAATCGTGGGCTTCGCTTGCCCCCCTTCTCGACGCACGTCGTTATGTGGAGTCGATCGTTGCCGGACTCAAAGTCTCTGCGCACCCCGATTTTAGGATCTGCATCACGATGAATGACGACGCCTCGACCTTCGAGGTGCCCGAATATATTCACAGCCGTCTGCAACCGCAAATCTACCTTGATTTCCCTGAAGCAAACGAAGAAAAGCGGATTCTTAAAGAAAATCTCCCCTTTGTAAAGGAGGATATCCTCGACTACGTGGTTGCTTTTTTGCAAAAGGCGCATGCAAACCAGGAATCGTATACGGTGCGCGACGGAATCAATATCGCCCGCTATGCGGCCAAGAGATTGGAGGGCTTGAACGGAAGGGCGGATCAGGAATCGATCCTGCGCCAGGCAATCGTCATGACATTAGGCCAAGAGGCAACGATACATACGATATGAGAGAAGAACGGTTACGTGCGGTGCCGATTCTTCATTACACAATGGAGGCGGCGCTCTTTGTGAAACAAGCCTTCGAGGAGTTTAAGCCCGACGCTGTCGCCGTCGAGCTTCCTGAAACGATGGAGCCGCTTTTTCTCCGTGCCGCGATGCGCCTGCCCGATGTGAGTGTCGTCGTTTCAGATAATCTCTATTTCATGTGTGAGCCATGCGATGGAGCGCTTGAGGGCTTGCGTTCCGCGCTCGAAAATGGCGTGCCCGCCTATTGCGTTGACCTTGATGTGGAGGATTATCCCCTCCAACACGATCCTCTGCCCGATCCTTATTCAATGATCCACGTCGGCCTTGAGGCATACTATGAAGCCTATGCACGCGAAAAGATCAAAAAAGATCCGTTAGATGTTAAGAGGGAGCTCTATATGGCGTGCCG
The DNA here is from genome assembly GCA_020831465.1 of Chlamydiales bacterium. Classification (GTDB taxonomy): domain Bacteria; phylum Chlamydiota; class Chlamydiia; order Chlamydiales; family JAAKFR01; genus JAJACP01. The sequence continues at coordinate 22,015 of JAFIGI010000067.1, read as the reverse complement.
CCTCAAAGAGCTTTTAATCCTCCACGACCGCATCCTTTTTATTGGCGGCATCTCCCATGTGGATGCGGTTTTGGATTCTGTTGACCAAAACCGTTTTCCTGAGCTCTCACATGCTTCCCGTGGCAATATGCACCTTGCAACAGTCACCGAAGATTCGTGCAGGGAAGTGATGGCCGAGTGCGGCTGGACGACTCTTTCCTATGAGCGGTGGCGCGAAAATCCCTTGGATGGATTGCTTGACAGGCAGAAGCTTCTCTATCAGCTCTACAAGAATGCCGCCTCACGTTACAAAGAAAATACCGGAAATCCTTTTCCCGGTTACTCTTTACGCAACACGATGAAGTTTGTGCGCAACTATTCTCTCCTGCATGGGCAGTTGATGCCTGACTTATATAAAACTCTGGCCGCAGCGAAAGGGTGCGTCGATCATAATTATGCATATGAGACATGGTATCTCGCCACCCACTACCCTTTGCGCAGAAACATCGACAATCTGCCGGAGCTCAACCTATCTGTCGAAGAGGTCTGGAAAAACGCCAAACACCTCAGATTCCATCTCAAACAAAAACGGGAAAAGGGGTTAAACTTTAAAAGAAGAGCGAAAGACCGGCCCGCTTTCCGCTTTCTTCCTCCCGCTCCGTTCAGCATCTGCTCCTATCCCCCGGAAGATGTAGTCATTGAAAATTTCGGATCATTTTTACAAAAAAAAGGAGAAGTGCTGCTGAGTGAGGAGGCTGCACGTACGATCCCCTTCTCTTCCAGCCTCGAAGATGGAATCGACACGCGGGAGACGATCCGCCATTTTTACGAGCGGAAACTCTATGTAAAGGTCAATGGCCGGCCACCCGGAGCGGCGAGTTCTGTAGTCGTCATTTTTGATGAAGATCTCGACCTTGAGCGTTTTCCTTGGAGAACAACCTGGATCGGCGAGCATAGCCAAGAATCGGACATGGCTTTTTACGCGACTCTTACGACCGCTAACGTCGTCGGTCCGGGGATCAGCCGGTGCGAATATGGCGGGTTTATGATGAGCTCTCCACCGAGACGCCTCTACGATGTATGGAGCGATCCCGATTACGCAGGCTGTCGCAGCAAAGCGGAAGTGCTTTTGCTCGCCGCAATCGACTACGCTGTAAAACCCCTCATCGTTTACGTGGCGGAAAAACCTCCGAGGAGTAAAATAAAAAACTTCGCATCCCGTTTCGGAAAAAAAATTGTCTACATCCCCATTGGCCAGCTCTCGCCGATCCTGCTCAACAAAATCCGGACATTCCACGTCCTGGACGGGCACGACAAACGCGAGATCGCGGGGGATTTTATCTTTTAGAGGAGCACTATGAGTCGTCCACGCATCATTCTCACAAACGATGACGGAATTGAGGCAAAAGGAATTAAGCAGTTGTGGAAAGTTCTCCATGAGGCTGATTTCGCCGACCTCTTCGTAATCGCACCTACAACAGAGCGCTCCGGCACGGGAGTCAGCATCACTTGGGACCGCCCGATGCTCATTCAGGAAGCCGCCTGGCCAGGTGATACGCCCGCTTGGTCGGTCGACGGAACCCCCGCAGACTGCATCAAGATGGGGATGCGGGTCATACTTAAAGAAAAACCCGACTTTATCATTTCCGGAATCAATGCAGGATCCAACGCCGGACGCAACGTCCTCCACTCAGGAACGATCGGCGCCGTAATCGAAGGGATTTTTCGCGGCATTCCGGGCATGGCCCTCTCATGCGAGAATGGCGAGGAACCGAATTTCCATGTTGCCGAAAAATATGTTCTTCCCCTCACCCGCTATCTCATGAACAGTCCCCTGCCTCCCGGCAGTTTTTTGAACGTTAATTTCCCCCACGCCGTGAAAGACAAAGTAAAAGGATTTCGCCTAACCCGACAAGGAAAGGGGCGGTGGGCAGAAGACCCCCAACTTCATATCGAGACGGACCACGGCCCAAGCTACTGGCTCGGAGGAAAACCTGAAGAATCGAGCGAGGATCAAGATTGCGACATTGCCCTGCTGAAGGAGGGCTATCTAACGGCCGTTCCGATTCACGTTCATGAATTGACCGACCACAAAGAGCTCTCTATAAGGAAAGAGGCGTTCGAAAAGCACTTCTCCCACATGTCGTAAAAAACGCTTGTTCTTTTTTGGGGTCTCGATTATTGTAGACTCCTTTTTCGGGCGTATAGCTCAGTGGTAGAGCGCCTGTCTTACACACAGGTGGTCATAGGTTCAAATCCTGTTGCGCCCACCATATTTCTCTTGCGGGAGTAGTTCAACTGGTTAGAGCACCGCCCTGTCACGGCGGAAGTTGCGGGTTCGAGTCCCGTCTCCCGCGAATCCTAAAAGGATCCGCAGATGTCTAAAACGACCCCAACTTCGTTCCGCTTCGGAAAGTACTATTTTAAAACTCTCTTCTGGTTCATCATCGGCGCGGCTCTTGCTGCCGGCGGCGTTGAGGTTGTCCTCATTCCCAATCACTTGATTGACGGTGGAATCGTCGGAATTTCAATGATGGCCGCCTTCCTTTTCGGCAGTCAATACCTCCCCTTTTTCATGATCATCTTCAATCTCCCCTTCGTCATCCTCGCCTATAAACAGATCGGACGCCATTTCGTGATTCAGATGATCTCGGCGGTTATCCTCCTCTCGATCGGTCTTTCGATGTTCTACTGGGTTCCGCGTTGGCTTAACATAGATCCTCTTGAGTTTCATGGTGACGCTCTTGAAGTGATTGTTCTTGGTGGATTCATCATCGGTTGCGGGATCGGCCTAATCATCCGGCACGGGGGTTCGACCGACGGTACCGAGATTATGGGGATTATCATCAATCGTAAGAGAGGGTTCACCGTCGGCCAAGTGATTCTCTTTACGAACATCTTCATCTTTGCCCTTGCGGGGGTGATCTACCAAAACTGGCATTCCGCATTTTTATCGCTGATGACTTATGTGGTAGCGACTAAGGTCATGGATATGGTCATTGTAGGATTTGAAGATACGAAATCTGTGATGATTATATCTACAAAGCCGCAGGCTCTTGCAGACGTTTTGATGGAAGAGCTCGGCATTGGATTGACGGTGATGTATGGCAGGGGCGGCTATACGGGTGACGCGCGTGAGATCCTTTATATTGTTGTTGAGCGACTCCAATTAGCTGAACTCAAGGAGATCGTCCATCGAGAAGATCCCGAAGCCTTTATCGCGATCGAAAACCTCCATGAAGTGATCAATGGCCGCCAAAACGCCCTACTAGCTCAACAGCAGCCTCCCAGCGTAGATTAGTTCAGTGTTATAACTTGACTAGTTGCGTATTTTGTTTTTTTTGATATAATAGCTGAATTATTAATACTTTTTTCAATTATCATGAATCCTCTATTCCAGTCTATAAATAATGCTCGTGGTTTTTTCCAGAATCATAACCATGATACAAGCCATGTAAAAAATACCCTAAGGACTACAATTGCCGCTTTGACTGCCATAGGAGTATTCGTTCATCTCTTAAGAGATTTTACCTCATCCCCTGAGATACCTTCCGGTCTCATAGAATCAAACCACCTAACTCTTTCACAAGGAATGCTCTTCACATCTACAGTCACTTCAATCGCTTTAATGGGGTATCCCTGGTTCAACCAAAAAATAGAGAATATAAAACAGGTTCTTTTTGGATGTTCGATGAATAATAAGGACTTCTCATTTATCCAATTATCCAACGATATGCAGTTAGCTATCTTTTCTCTTTTACCGATCGAACAAATAGCAAATATGAGAGAGTTGTCCAAAAAGACTAAAAACCTCATCGACAATACCTCCATTCTTAAAAAAACAATATTTTTTAATAAATATCTTTTTAAAGCGAAACAAGTCGCAAAAAAGATTGAACATCCCTTACTAAGGGCAAAAATCTTTTTTAAAATAGTCGAATTGGAAGTTTTAGTTAATATAGAGAAAGCAAAAAAAAACCTGAGTGAGATTAAAGACCCTGAATATAAAATCAAAGCCTTATTGGTGATCGTGAAAGCCAAAGCCTTGCGCGATCCGGAAGAAGCGAAAGCGTTTGTTGAAGAGATTCAAGATTCTGATAATAAGACACAAGCTTTAGTCGAGATCGTGAAAGTCAAAGCCTTACGCGATCCGGAAGAAGCAAAAAAGTTCGCCGAAAGGATTAAACTTTCTTATCATAAAACCCAAGAAGCCCTTTTTGATGCAGTCAAAGCTCGTGCTTTAGTTGATCCAAACGAAGCATTAAAAATCTCACAACAAATTGATCATATTCATTATAAACCGCGAGCCTTATTGGAGATAGTAAAAGTGCGAGCTTTAGTTGATCCAAATGAAGCATTAAAAATCGCAGAACAGATCGATCATTTTAACTATAGACCTGAAGCCTTACTTGAGATAGTGAAAGCACTTGCTTTAGTTGATCTAGATCAAGCGATAAAAATCGCGAAACAGATCAATCATATTCGCTATAAACCTCAAGCCCAGCTTGAGATAGTGAAAGCACAAGCGTTAGTTGACCCCTACGAAGCGATAAAAATCGCGCAACAGATCGATCATTTTAACTATAGACCTGAAGCCTTACTTGAGATAGTGAAAGCACAAGCGTTAGTTGACCCCCACAAAGCGATAAAAATCGCGCAACAGATCGATCATATTCGCTATAAACCTCAAGCCCAGCTTGAGATAGTCAAAGCGCGTGCTTTAGTTGATCTAGACGAAGCAAAAAAGAGTATAGAAGAAATTCAAGATAAGGATTGTAAATGGAAGACGATGCTTGAGATAGTGAAAGCACTTGCTTTAGTTGATCTAAATCAAGCGTTAAAAATCGCTCAACAGATCGATCATATTCATTATAAACCGCAAGCTCAGCTCGAGATAGTCAAAGCACAAGCGTTAGTTGATCCGGACGAAGCGAAAAAGAGTATAGAAGAGATTCAAGATCCCTACTATAAAGCGCAAGCCTTTATTGAAATATTACGAAATTCAGGCATTAAAGAGATGCTAGAGAAGAGGCTGCTAGATTGAAATATTCTTCCATATCAGAGAGAAGATTTCCACCTTGGATACAAATTGTGGTCGAGTTTTAGAGCATCAAGGACTTTGCCGACAATGAATTTCTCAACATCTTGGATCGATTTCGGCTCGGTATACCAGGCAGGAACGGGGGGGATGATGGTTGCTCCAAGCCGGCTGAGCTTAAGCATATTTTCGATATGAATCTCGCTGAAAGGAGCTTCACGGGGTACGAGGATGAGCGGTCGCTTCTCTTTTACGGTCACATCAGCCGCCCGCCTAAGAGCGTTATCGCCCAAGCCATGTGCAACGGCTGCAAGAGTAGCAACGCTGCAAGGAATGACGATCATCCCATCTGTTACAAATGAACCGCTTGCAATCGCGCAACCAACATCCTGGTTGGAATGGAGGGTGATCAGCTCCCTCTTTTCGATATGCGATAAAAATTTTGCAGCGGTTGCATAGCCCTTCCCGAGCTCCAAAGTGGCAGTATAAAGGGCGTATTGGCTGAGTGTTAGCTCGACCCTGTGTCCTAGATCAGTCAACGCACGCAGCGTATGCAAGGCCAGAACAACCCCCGACGCACCGCTCACTCCAACTACATAACGTCCCATATCACGCTCGCAAGGACAAACCCTAAAACAGAGAAGGCAACCACTACAGTGCAAGAAAAGAAAAGGGATTCGCAGAGCTTTTGTCCCACTTTCTTATGAAATTTATAAAATGCAATCCCTGCTGCAACGATCAATCCATAATAAAAAATCGGAAAGTGCGCCGTGAAACCGACTCCGATGAGCATCACCAGACAGAGTAGATGCAAAAGGCGTGCAATCGCAAGACTGCTTTCTACTCCTAGCCTGGAGGGAAGGCTGAAAAGGTTGTGGGCGCGGTCGAATTCATAATCCTGAATCGCGTAGACAATATCGTTGCCCATAATGGAGAGGGCTGCTGCAGCGCCTAAAAAAAGAGGAGAAAGCGAAAGGGTACCCGAGATTGCAATCGAAGCCATCACAGGACCTAAAAAATGGATCATCCCCAAGACAAAATGGCAAGAAGCGGTCACACGTTTCAAATAAGAGTAGATGAATAAAAGAAAAGCGGCAAGCGGAGAAAAGAGAAAGCAGATGGTGTTAATTTTGAAGCAGACTAGAAGAAAGAGAGTTAGAGTACCCCAAGCTACAGCACGAGCTTGGTTTTCAGTGACCTTGCCGCTTGGGAGCGCCCGCTTATTCGTACGCGGATTTTTCGCGTCGATATGCCGGTCGATCAATTGGTTGAAGGCCATCCCCGAGACGCGCGCAAGCATAAATGCAGGAAAAATCCAGAGCCATCGGAGATGGAAGCTTACGTCGGCTTGAGTCATGGGTAAAAGGGCTCCCGATATAAGAAAAGGCAGCCCAAATAGTGTCTGCTCAACCCGGGTCAAATCCTTTAAGGCGGAGATATTCATTTAGCGCATCCCTATTTTTTTGCTTGATGAATTGAATTTTATCCCGAAAAGATTTATTCATCCAGTAACATGAGTGACACTCCTAAAAAACAGCACTATGACTCCTGGCGGATCTTTCGTATCCTCTCAGAATTCGTCGATGGATTTGAATCGATGACCGACCTTGGGCCCTCCGTTTCCATTTTCGGCTCTGCCCGCACGCCCCCCGACTCCCCGGCCTACGAGCTAGCGACTCTCGTCGCTGAAAAAATTGCCAACAAGGGATTCGGGATCATCACAGGAGGTGGTCCCGGCATTATGGAAGCTGCAAACAAAGGAGCGCAAATCGGGAAAGGGGCTTCTTGCGGCATCAGCATCAATCTCCCCTACGAAGAGATGAGTAATCGGTATATCGACCCGAAATACCATCTCTCGTATCGCTACTTTTTTGTGCGCAAAGTGATGTTTATTCGTTATGCTCAAGCTTTCGTTTTTTTACCGGGCGGCTTTGGAACCCTTGACGAGCTTTTTGAAGCGCTGACGTTGATTCAGACCAAGAAAATCCGCCAATTTCCGATCTTTTTGGTAGGAACAACCTATTGGCAAGGAATGATCGAGTGGCTCAGAGCATTTCCCCTAAAGGAAAAATGTCTTGACGAAAGCGATTTCGAATTCTTGACGCTGACGGACGACCCAGACTTTATTGCTGATGAAATTGAAAAGCACTTCAACCAAGTAGGAAAGCTCCATACTTTCGCTCTAGGAAGAGAAGACTAAAAATAGTGTTTGTATAGCAGTCAGGATTGAAGCAAAGCGCGCATTTCTTCGCTTTTGGCAAGTCCCATTAGATAATCCACCCAAGTTATGGTAAATAAGATTTTTTCGCTTAGATCCACCCCCAACTTTTTGACTTTCTTCAAAACCTCAAGTTGGTTGCCAAGCACCGCATAGACTGCTCCCGCAAATAAGGAATATCGATCAATAGAGATTCTTTCGAACATCTCTGTATCGCCGAAATAACTGGCAAGCAGAATTAAGCGACTGCAAGAATTCTCTTTTTGAGCTCCACCTAAGTCGAGATAGGCTTGCAATGCCCTTCGGTTCTCCCAATAGTTGAAAGAGTGAAAAGATTTAACATATTGAACATCAAGTCCATTTTCAAATTCACTTGAAGGAGGAAGCAAACGCTCAATCTCTTCAACATCGTAGCCGCGCACTGATTTATAAATTGCAAGAAAGCGTTCTCTCGATTCCATACCTTGAAAATATTCGGCACCCTCTTTTCTGTGGAAATAGTGAAAGCGAGCAGCAAAAGTCTGATAAAATCTAGGATCCTGAGAGATTCTCCGCCAATTCGAACAGGTTTGACTACAGGCAGCGAGGTCCTCAGGACTCAGGTAGGAGAAGATCTTAACCATCACTTCGTCTGAGGGGCTCTCGACCCAAGGACTTTGATTTTCAACACAGTTTCTTCCACTAATAGGAAAAGTAGACATATAACTCACTATAAGTTTAGTAAAAACAGCTTTTAAGAATCAAATTGAAAGCCAGAATCAATTAAATCATCTATGTACTTAATATCATATTTTGAATTGAGAAAATCGCGGTTATTCATCATATACTCATGAAAAGGGATAGTCGAGTAGACTCCCCCGATATGGAATTCCCGAAGAGCCCGTTTTGTCACGGCAATCGCCTCCCTACGATCTTTTCCTCGGACGATCAGTTTAGCAATCATAGAGTCGTAATAGGGAGGGATTTTGTAGCCTGCGTAGCAAGAGCTGTCGACGCGAACATGGGGGCCACCAGGAGGGAGATAATATTCTAAGAGTCCCGGCGAAGGAGCAAAATTTAGAGCCGGGTTTTCTGCATTGATTCGGCATTGGATTACATGGCCTTTGAATCTAACCTCTTTTTGCTTTAACTTAAGCTCATGACCCATTGCGATGCGCAGTTGCTCCTGAACCAGGTCGATGCCTGTAAGTTCTTCTGTTACCGTATGCTCAACCTGGATCCTGGTGTTCATCTCCATAAAGTAGAAATTGAGTTTAGAGTCGAGAAGAAATTCAATTGTACCGGCTGAAAAGTATTTGGCCGCTTTCGCAATGCTAACTGCGGCATGGCCGATTTTCTGTCTCAGCTCGGGGGAAAGAACAGGGCTTGGAGCCTCTTCTATTAATTTCTGACGGCGCCGCTGAATGGTGCAGTCTCGCTCACCAAGATGAATATAATTACCGTACTTATCCCCCAGAATCTGCACTTCGATATGGCGCGGCTTGACGATCATCTTCTCGAGATAGACGTCTGGATTGTTGAAGCTCACCTCTGCCTCCGCGCGTGCGGCAGAAAACAAACGGCTGAACTCCTCCATGTTGTGCGCAATGCGGATCCCTTTGCCACCACCCCCTGCAACGGCTTTGATAAAGATCGGAAACCCGATCTCTTTGGCAATTTTCATTGCTTCTTCACTACTCTGTACAATACCTTCCGAACCGGGAATAACGGGGCATTTGACGCTTCTGGCTAGTGCTTTTGCCCTTGCCTTATCCCCTAGAAGGGAGATCGACTGTGGCGACGGTCCGATAAAATTCAAACCGCAACTCTCGCAAATAGAGGCAAAATTAGCATTCTCGCTTAAAAAGCCGTAGCCGGGATGGATTGCGTCGGCGCCGGTAATCTCGCAAGCAGAGAGGATATTTGCGACTTTTAGATAAGAACGTGAAGCGGGAGGCTCTCCAATACAGACAGCTTCATCAGCGAAAAGGACATGCAGAGCTTCGGCATCAGCCTGCGAATAGACTGCGACAGTATCAAGCCCCAAGTCGTGGCATGCGCGGATGACCCGAACAGCAATTTCCCCTCTATTGGCTATGAGGACTTTTTTCATGGTTCAATCCGGAAAATTTTCGAGCCGAATTCGACGGGATCGCCGTTCTTCACAAGGATTTCCGCGATTTTCCCCTTGATGCCGGATTTAACTTCATTCATCACTTTCATGGCCTCAATGATGCAAAGGAGACTCTCTTCCTCTACAGCATCTCCGACTTTAACAAATGGGGGATCGTCGGGAGAGGGAGAGGCATAAAATGTTCCGACCATAGGGGAGGTAACAAATTCTCCTTTAGCAGCCTCTTCATAGCGCGGCTCTCTAGAAAGCCTGTTGCCCACCGCCCGTTCAGCTTCAAGGGGAGGTTCTTCGACAACGTTACGAGGAGAATAGATGACTTCGGAGAAGCCCTCTCGCTCAAGCTCTATTTCAAATCCCTCTCGCTTGAGAATGACTTTTTTTATCGAAGAGCGCTCCATCGCCGCCATCAATTTTTCAATTTGCTTCAGATCCACTTTTTTACCTCTAACTCGACTTTTTAGTTTTTTCAGATGCGACTTTAAACACGTTGAATATATTCCTTGGTACGCGTATCGACCTTGATCACATCGCCCGCTTCGATGAAGGGCGGCACTTCGACTTGGGCGCCGGTTTCCAAGAAAGCCTCTTTCGTCGAGTTGGAAAGAGCTCCTTTTTCTGTCGGATCAGCCGTTTTGGAGACCATCAGCTCGAGAAACTGAGGTAGTTCTACGGAAAAGATCGTCTCGCCGTAAAAGGTCGCCTCAAGCTCGATTCCCTCTTTCAAAAAATTCACACTCTCCCCGATGACATCAGGGGGCACAAGGACTTGATCGAGAGTTCCAATATCCAGAAAGAGGTAGTTCTTTCCTTCCAAATATAGAAACTCGAGCTTTCGCTCTTCAAGCTGGACATCGGTTACCTCCTGTCCTACTTTGAAGTTTTTCTCGACCATTTTATCGTTGGCGAGATTCCGTAAAGAGGTCTTGATGAAGGGCTGCCCTTTTGCAACAGTGACCTTCACTACTGATTCGACGCGAAAGAGCTTTCCATCGATCGAAAGGGTCATTCCAGGTACGATTTGCTGACTTGCAACCATTATTTATTCCTCTCCGCAGGCGCGTAGTTTTTCGATTCCTTCACTCATCTCGATATCCTTAAAGAGATAGGTTCCCGCGACAAGCACATTCGCCCCAGCATCAACACAGAGGGGGGCCGTTTCATCGGTAATTCCCCCGTCGACTTCGATCGGAAAGGGGGGCAGCTCTTCGCCTTTTTTCGGCACCTTTCCGCCGGCGCGGATCCCCAGTTTGTCGCATGTTTCGCGTACAAACCGGATTTTTTCGACCACTTCGGTATGAAAAGACTGCCCCCCGAATCCGGGAGGAACGGTCATAAGAAGTACGAGGTCGCATTTATCAAGAAACTTCGGGACAAATTCGGCCGATGTTTCCGGACGAAAAGCCAAGCCAGATTCAACATTGCAGCGGCGGATATAGGCGAGAGTCTCTTCTACATCTTCGGTCGCTTCGAAGTGGAATGTAATCCGGTCGGCACCTGCTTGAACAAGAGGTTCGACGAAGTCGTAGGGATTGTAAATCATAATATGGACGTCCAAAAAGAGGTCGGTCGCGCGGTTGATCGCCGCAACAGCCCTCGGGCCCAGAGTCAAATTGGGGACGAAGTGGCCATCCATGATATCAACGTGGATGTAGTCGGCTCCGTCTGCGGCAATCCGTTTCGCCTCGTCGGCGAGATGTCCGAAATCCCCTGCCAATATCGAGGGGGCGATAAGGATGTCTTTGCGTTTCATAGGTAGAAATTTATACACCTTTGTAGGACTGAAAGTCAAGTTTCCTCTGGAATTGAACGAATCTCTATGTTAAGTTTGCCAGTTTTAGGAGCAGCTGTTTCATAGTGAGATTATTTCATAGGTGGCAAAAAAACCTAAAGAGTTCTTCACTTCCAGATGGGGTTTTATCCTCTCGATCCTTGGGATCGCAGTGGGCGCAGGCAACATTTGGCGTTTTTCCCGCGTTGTCGCGCAAAACGGGGGCGGGTCATTTATTATCCCTTGGGTCATTTTCCTTTTCATCTGGTCGATTCCGCTCATTTTCGCCGAAATTGCACTAGGAAAACTCACACGCCGCGCCCCAATAGGTGCACTTGCTGAGAGCGCCGGACCGAAATTCGGCTGGATGGGGGCCTTTATCGCGATGGTTACGACGGGCATTCTCTTCTACTATTCCGTCGTGGTTGGGTGGGGGATCAGGTATTTTCTCTATAGCCTCGACGGAAGCCTCAGAACGACCGATAATCATGCCCTTTGGAACAATTACATCAGCAGCCTGCAGCCCCTATTCTTCCACATCGCCTCGATCCTCATCGGCTGTTATATCATTTACAAGGGGATCACAAAAGGAATTGAGCGAAGCAACAAGTTTTTAGTCCCCGCTCTGATCATAATCATCATGATTATAGCGATCCGCGCCCTCACCCTTCCCGGTTCTTGGAAGGGAATCGCCTTTTTTTTTACTCCTAAGCTCGAAGATCTTCTCAATTACAGAATTTGGATTGAAGCTCTCACCCAAAACGCATGGGACACCGGGGCGGGATGGGGCCTTCTGCTTGTTTATTCCGGCTATACACACAAAAAGGACAGCGTCACGGTTAACGGCTGCCTTGCCGCGTTTGGAAACAACGCGATCTCTCTCATCATGGGGGTCACGATCTTTGCAGCCGCTTTTTCCCTTGAGCATCAATGGGGGCTCGAATCCCTAATCACCGGAGTAGGGAGCACAAATACCGGTTTGACCTTTATCTACCTTCCCAGACTCTTCTACGAACTTCCCGGCGGCGTTGGAGTCCAGACTACCTTTGCGGCCATCTTCTTTCTGGCCTTCACCTTTGCCGCACTCAGCTCAATGATCTCGATGCTTCAATTGACTGCTCAAGTCTTTAACGAACTAGGGATCAAAAGAAACCTCGCGATTCTTCTAACGGGATTCCTTGCCCTCCTCTTCGGTGCTCCCTCAGCGCTCAGCATGGCCTTTTTTGAGAATCAGGATTGGGTCTGGAGCGTTGGGCTCATTGTCAATGGCCTCTTTATCGCCTTTGCCGTCATCAGCTACGGGTCAAACCGTTTCCGAAAAGAGGCAGTCAATACATGCCCGGATGACTTTAAAATCGGAAAATTCTATAATTTTGTTATAAGCATATTAGTGCCTGCTGAAGGAATTATTTTAATCGGCTGGTATTTCTATCAAAGTTTTATAAATGTCGAAGCCAATTGGTGGAACCCCTTTCACATCTATAGCGTAGGGACCGTCCTATTCCAATGGGGCATCGCCTTACTCACCTTCATCATCTTGAATAGGTGGATTGTGAAACAGAGCCTTGAACCCCACCGGGATTGACCCCAACGGGAATAAAAAAATTGTTAGATGACTTTCTTGACTTATGCTACGATGTTTTTTGTTATTGGAAGCGTTTACGGAGGGCTGGCATTGATGCTGCGCTTCGCATTAAAAGGCAATGGCAAAAACTGAAGATTTAACTTACTCAGTAGAAAAGCAACTCTTTACCGGTCGTTTGGTCTCCCATGAGAATGAAAAACGTCCCGGGATCTTGGTCGTCCCTACCTGGATGGGTCTTAATGACTCTATCATAGAAAAAACCGAAGCGATTGCTGGCTTGGGCTACACCGCTTATGCCGTCGATCTCTTTGGATTGAGTAGAGAAGCAAAAAATACCGACGAGGCATTCGAGCTCGTCAAACCGTTGATCATCGACAAGCAGATTATCCGCAAGCGGCTTCAAATAGCGGCCGAAACACTCCGGGGTCATCCTTCGGTTGAAAATAGCAAAATCGCTGCGGTCGGCTTTTGCTTTGGCGGAATGTGCGCCCTCGAACTCGCGAAAAGCGGTTACAATATCAGAGGCGCCGTCACCTTTCATGCAAGCCTCGATAATCGACACAACCTCCCCATCAAGCCTGTCGAGACTGCACCAAATATCCCCGCATCTCTTCTTCTTTTACATGGCTACAAAGACGCGCTTGCACCGGAGAATGATTTAAGAGATTTGGAAAAAGAATTCGATTCTAGAGGCGCTGATTGGCAAGTCTATACTTACGGCCAGGCTATGCACGCCTTTACCAACCCAAAGGTAAACAAGCCTGAGTTAAGTTTGCAATACCATGAACAAACCGCGAACCGAGCCTGGTTAGCGATGCGCAATTTTTTAACGGAGATTTTTAGCCAAGATTTCTGATCAGATCTCTGAAGCGAGAGCTGATGAGAAATGCGGTTTTGGCCAATCTGAGAAGAGAAATTTTCCCTCCTTAGAAATCACCTCGCCGTCGGCTGTGATCGTCCCCCCTTCGCGCAAATCGCAGATCATATCCCAGTGAAGCGCCGATTCGTTCGTGTTCCCCGTTTCGGGATAGCCCATTCCGAGCGCCGCGTGGAAGGTGCCTCCAATTTTCTCGTCGAAGAGAATATTTTGGGTGAAGTCCTTGATCTTATAGTTTGTTCCGATGGCGATTTCGCCCAACCTGCTCGCTCCCGGATCCTGTCCGATCATCGCCTTCAAAAAGGGCTCATTTCTCTTTGCTTTCGCGTCGACCACAACCCCCTTTTCAAACGTCAATTCGATCTCTTCGACCACAGTATTTTGCCAAATTGCCGGATAGGTATACTTCACAACTCCGTTTACTCCCCCATTTGCGGCGTTCAGATTCGGCCCCGTAAAAATCTCCCCATCGGGATAGTTCCGCTTTCCGCAAGAATTTTTCCACTTCATCCCTTCGATATTCACCCTCAAGTCAGTTCCCTGCGGAGTTTGAAAATGGAGCTCCTTTTTACTCTGAACATACTCGACCATCTTCTGCTGCTGGGCTTCGATCATCCTCAAGCAGGCAACAGGATCCTCTTCATCGAGATAACCTGCCGCGAAGACGAAGTCCGCATATTCGGTGGTCCCCATATTCCCCTCTTGCGCCCCCGCTGCCGTCGGGCAAAGGGTAACGACCCAGTCAAGATCATCCACAGCAGAGCGGCTCAGCACCTTTGACAAGATCGGCTGATTCGCCTTAGAGGCGAGCGCCGCCTTGCGAGAATCGACATGGGAAAGACTGCGTGTATTCGACGGACCGATCGCCCGGATCCGTTTGTCGCACAAGCCCGCTTCATGCAGCGTAAAAGGGCACGTGTGCGCTAATTGATTATCCGATGCGTATTTAAAGAAAATCTCATCCCATCCGGGAGGGATGAGGGTTGTTTTCACATGGGCACCTGCGATCGTAAGCCTTTCGTAGAGAGCTTCTAGCAAAGGAAGGCCTCCAAGATCACCCGTCATCCAGACCTGATTGCCGGGTTTTACACTAAGCGAGTAATGGACAATCACTTCCGCCATCTTGTTCAATCTCGGATCCCGCATAAATAACCTCAACTAATGAATAGGAATACTCCAAAATAGAAGATTTGATATAATAAATACAAAGGAGAAGCTATGGACGAACCAAGAAATGTCAATTGGATTTTGGCCCTTTTGATGTCCCTCTTTTTCGGCACCCTGGGCGTTGACCGATTTATTATGGGACATATTTTTTTAGGGATTCTCAAGTTGATTACAGCCGGAGGTTTCGGAATCTGGTGGCTGATCGACGTCATCCTGATCGCCTCGCGCTATCAATTTAAGAATATAAACTGGACCGATTAAATGCCCTGTAGTGGATCCCTTTACGATGCGCTCTATCAGTCTCGCACGATTCAGAAAAAAGATTTGCTCCCAATCAAACCTGAGGAGGAAACAAAGCCGAAAGACTGGGTGAAGATCACGGCTATTGCCATTTTGGCAATCGCCGGCCTTGTTGCGGCCTTTTGCGTTCTCAGCATATCGGGGATGTTTCCCATCGACATTTTGGGGGGAACGCATAACGCCCTTTTTGCCGCCTTTGGAGCGGGGATTGTTGCCGCAGCGGCCGGCGGAGTCGTCTACTATAAATGGAAAACTGCGGATTAAACTTATTTGACGATGCAATTCTCGGAATAGATGTGCTCAGAGTCTCTCTCATTAAATGAGGAGTTTCACCCGGATTTTCACTAGATCTCCCCCTAACTACTTAGTTTCTACTAGGTTAATCACAGCGCTAATTAAGTGTCAAATTGCCTAACCCTCATGCCCCAGCAAGCGGTTATGGATCTCGTCATGCCCTTCAAGAGGCTCAAGATGAGTGATCAGCTCTGTCGGTTGCTCAAAGTTTTCATTTACTGCACGCTCGATTTGCGTCGCCAGTTCGTGCGCTTTGCAAATCGCCAGTTCGCACGAGAATAGGAGATGAACCTCGATGATAAGTCGGTTTCCCGCGTTTCGATGGCGTAAATGATGAAAGCGGACTCCTCTCTTCGAAGTCTCTTGTTCCAATAGGGAACGAATTTGTGCGTCTTGGGAAGGGTCGACCCGGTCCATCAATCCATGGAATGAACTGTAGATCAGCCGCCATCCTGTCCAAAGAATATTTAACCCGATCAAAAGCGCGAGGATCGGATCGAAATAGATCCAACCGGTCAACCGTGTCAAAATAAGCGCGAATATTACGCCTAAGCTGGTCAAGCAATCGGTTAAAATATGCTTCCCATCGGCCTCCAATACGAGGGAGTGGTATTTGCCGCCAAGACGCATTAGGTAAAGCCCCAGCCCCCCGTTAAGGATCGTGGCAATTGAGATGAAGAGCATTCCCTCATCTAAGTTTTCAAGCTCAAATCCATAAACTATTTTTTTTAACGCCTGATAGAGGATGAAGAGTGCGGCTATCATGATTAACGCGCCTTCAAAACCCGCTGAGAAAAAGGTAATCCTGTCGTGGCCATAAGTGTGATCCTCATCGGCAGGTTTATGAGAAAGCCACATGCTATAGGCAGCAAAGCCGACGGCGAAGACGTGGACAACCGATTCTGCTGCATCTGAGAGGATAGCCGCAGAACCTGTCAAGAAATAGGCATAAGATTTGATCCCTAGCATGAAAAACCCGATCGCAAGAGAGAGACGCATCGCCTTATTCATACGGGTCCGTTCGCTCGGAGAGTAGTCTTTGGCCATAAAACAATTTTGGGAAAGAATTCCGTTTTGTCAACGCTAAAGTGGTTTTCGAGAATTTCTCAGAGAGAAAATAATAAAAAATATTTAAGTTTTGATTAAAAATCTAAATCCTTAATATACTTTTAACAAACATTGTGCAAGCTAGAGCAAAATCAAACGATTAGCTATCATAGCCAAAAAAGTTAGATAATCAAAAACCTTAGGAGGTTAATTATGACGACAGTACCAACCGTAGGATTCGAAAGTTATCCGCTACGTAATCAGCAAGAGAGTTCTCAGACCGGTCCTAGCAATCTTGGAGGCCGTAAAGTTTCCCAAGTACAAGGCGGATACAGTTGCGCTAATGCCCTTAGAGCGGCGGCTGTTGCGCTTGCCGTTACAACAGCTGTTGTTGGAGTTCTCGGACTTCTTGTCTACAATGGCAACTTGAATATCGGCTGGCAAGGCTTGGGTAACGTCTCAGCCCAAATGGGTCTCTACGGAGCACTAGGCGGCTTAGGAACCTCTGCGATCCTCTCGATTCTTCTCACAGTATCTTGCCGTGTAAACCGCGCAAAGCAAAATTCCGAAAAGCAGCACAGATTAGAATCAGAAGAAAGTGATTCTGAAACAGAAAATTAAATCACAAATTTATTGAGATCGAGGGCATCGTATTCTGTACGATGCCCTTATTTTTTTATGCCATCTCCCTTAGCAGACCAGATTCGCCCTCAAGAATTGTGTGGGGTTGTAGGCCAAGAGCACCTTGTCGGGACAAACGGCTTCCTTACCCGTTTGATCGCAAATAACAAACCGCTCTCATTAATTTTATGGGGTCCTCCGGGCTGCGGCAAAACGACATTGGCCCGCCTCTATGCCAAAGCCTTCAATGCCCGCTTTATCAACATCAGCGCTGTCTTTAGCGGAGTTACTGATTTAAAAAAAATTATCGAGGAAGCCGAGTCGAGACCTCTCTTTCAAAAACAAACGATTCTCTTTGTCGATGAGATCCACCGTTTCAACAAAGCGCAACAGGATGCTTTCCTTCCCTATCTCGAAAACGGACGCCTTACTCTCGTAGGGGCGACGACTGAAAACCCCTCATTTTCCTTAAATAACGCTCTACTTTCTCGGGTGCGCGTATTGACACTAAACGCCCTGGATCATCCGGCCCTTATGCAGCTCATTGAATCGTACGAAGCGAAACACGCTCCTCTTCCTCTAGAGCCCGAGGCTAAAAGGGTCTTAATCGAGCTTGCAGGAGGCGATGGACGTTATCTCTTCAACCTCATTGAAAACCTCTGCTCGGTTGAAAAACCGCTCTCTTCGGCTGAACTGCTCTCTTATCTGCAACGCCGTTCACCCCTTTTCGACAAAAAAGGAGACGGACATTACAACCTGATCTCTGCGCTCCATAAAGCCGTCAGAGGCTCAGACCCTGACGCCTCCCTCTATTGGTTCGCCCGCATCCTTGAAGGGGGAGAGGACCCTTTGTTCTTGGCCCGACGGATAATCCGCATGGCTTCTGAGGATATCGGGCTCGCCGATCCCGAAGCGCTTAAATTGGCCCTCTCGGCGCGCGATGCCTACCAAATGCTGGGCTCACCAGAGGGCGAACTTGCTCTTGCAGAAGCGGTCGTCTATCTAGCTCTTGCTCCTAAGAGCAATGCGCTCTATAGAGCTTATGGAAAGGCACGCGAAGCAGCTGAAAAAACCTCTCAACTCAACCCACCGAAAATCATCTTGAACGCCCCTACGAACCTGATGAAAGAGATCGGCTATGGGAAGGGATACGTCTATGACCATGAGACCGATAAAGGGTTTTCAGGGCAAGATTACTTCCCTGGTGAGATGAAGCGTGAGGTTTACTACGAGCCGGTAGAGAGAGGCTTCGAGAGAGATTTAAAAAAACGCATAGATTATTTTAAAAAAATAAGAAACTTGAACTCAACTTAGGGCATTTTCTCGATCTGAGTTCTGCAAGATATTGATATAGAATGACTTGAACAAGACGGATCAATAGATTGTGAAAATCGCATCTAAAAAATGTACAGAGTCGAGTTGAAGTAAAACTTTCTTACGGGTATACTCTTGCCGTTTCTTAATTAAATGGGTGAAAAAGGTATGCTGGAATGGGAAAGGCGTTTCGCTTACTTTTTAACCTCTACCCAGGAGAGTGGAAGAAGGCTTCTTTTTTCATCGTTCTGGGCCTCTTTTGGAGTATCGGGGGCTATGGGACTTTTACTCTCTCCGAAGGGCTCTTTCTAGAGCATGTAGGGGCTGATTCTCTTCCTGGGGTTTATCTGGCAATCGCCTTGTCGATGTGCATGCTTTCTGCCGTTTTGATTTTTGCCCTCAATCGCCTTTCAATCCGCCATCTTCTCTTTTCCCTCATTGCCCTTTGGATTGCCGCCAATCTCTCTTTCTTCTTTCTTCTCCCATCGGAATCAAAGTCGATATGGTTTGTTTTCAAAGTTGTTGGATGGATTATTCCGATCTCGACATATATCGTCTACTGGGCCTTTATCGACCTCTACTTCGATCTTCAGGATGGAAAGAGATTCTTTTGCCTCTTCAATTCGGTCACCTTTCTTGGAGACGCCTTAGGTGGAGGGGTGATCTCTTTTTTGCTAAAGCCCTTTGGCATCCACGGGCTGCTCTTCCTCTTCAGCGCTTGCATGGCCGCCTCGCTCCCCGTCATCCTTATGGTCACCCGTCGTGTCCGCCCTCTTCTGGAGGAAGATGTCGAGAGCGCAGATTCGTCTGCGCATCTGAATCTGAAAACCCTTGTTAACACGATCTTCCGCTCAAAATTCACCCTTTATCTGCTTCTCTTCTATTTCTCAATGCAGGTATTGGCAATCGTAACCGAGTTCAACTATATGGAAGCATTCGAGCAGGCCTTCTCCGCTTCCGAAGAACACTCCCTTACCGAGTTCATCGGAACCATCGGCATGTGGATCTCTCTTGTGAACATGTTATTTGGGATGTTTTTCTATAGCCGCATGGTAAAGAAAATGGGCATCAACAACATGATTGTGGTAGCCCCCTCGTTTTTTTTCGCCATTTTTCTTTTCTGGAATTTCAAAGAGGCTCTCCCGATCGCTATCTTCGGCATGATCGCCCGTGAGGGTATGGTATACGCCTTCGACGATAACAATCTCAACTTATTGATTTCCGGCGTCCCCACTCGCATAAAAAACCAGGTGCGCATCACTGTCGAGTCCTTTTTCGAGCCTATCGGGATGTTCACCGGCGCTCTTCTTTTGCTTGCTTTCCAAAGCCAAGCGCACTGCTTGGGATTGATTCTTTCCTGCGTTGCTATCATAGTAGTTTTTTTCTTGCGCACACATTATGCGCGCGCAATCTTCCGTAATCTTGTCGCGAGCGCAATTCGCTTTGAGAAAAAGGCTGCCGAGAGGATTGCTCAGCTCTCTAAAAAAGAACGGAAGCAAGCAGAGTTTCTTCTCCTTTCAAAGTTGAAAAATACAAGCGAAAAAGAGCAGCTGCTTGCTTATGAGTACCTGTTGAAGATTGAAGAGGGGAAGACTCTTCCCTTTTTGCTCAACCATTTGGGCAAGCTGAGCCTGCCAAGTAAGCTCGAAGCGATCAAGCTTCTTAGTGAAAGTCGATGGGCAAAAGACCCGATCGCCCTAGAGCGGCTGGAGCGTTGGCGCCGGGTACTTCCTCATCCTGCAATCAAAAGTGCGATTCATTTCTATTTCGCCCGTCACGGGCTTCTTCGTCCGGAGCGTGTGATGCACGATTTGCACAGCGACCATCTTGGACTGCGCGCGGCTGCCATTCTTACCCTAAAAACCACCCCTCATGCTGCTCACTTCCCCTCCTTCTGTTCGCTTGCCTCAGAGAAACTCCGCCACCTTCTCGATTCCAAACTTGAGATGGAAATTTGCTCCGGCTTGGAAATTTTAGGCTTTGAAGGGGACCCTGTCCACCTCGCACAAATCATTTCTTATCTCAAACATCCCTCGATCAACGTCAACCGCGCAGCAGCCGCGGCCCTCGCGCGCATCGCCTCTCCTAACCGAAATGAATATGCCCGCGAGGTCGTTGCACGCCTCCAATACACCCGGGATCCTGTCGAACGGCAATCTTTGTTTGAAGCCCTCGAAGCCTTTTCCGACCCGGAAACGGTAGAAACTCTCGTTATGGCTTCGCATCATTTCCGTCCAAACGAGCGTAAGGCGGTCGAGCAAATTGTTTTGAAAATGGGAAAACCTCTATCAAAAACCCTCGTGAAAATCACATGTGCCAATCTTGCCCCCGACCGTTGCCGGCTCCTTGCCGGTAGAATTTTAGGAAAGCTTGACCTGAATGCGCTTCGAAAAAATCTCTACTCTATTGTGAGCACAGAGATAGACCGCGCCTATTTCTATTTTTATCACGCCTTTGAGATTCAACACCAAGTTCCTGAGCACGACCTCTCAATTCTTGAAAACGCCCTTTTCACCGGCTATGACTCTATCATCGACTTTATTATTCAACTTCTCGGCGTCGCCGGATCGATTGAGGAGAGCGAGGTCCTCTCACACACCCTTCGTAGCCCTAACAGAAAAATTCGAGCCCAAGCCGTCGAATCTCTTGAAAAGACATGCGAAACACATATCTTCAACCTATTGGAGCCCCTCATCGACGATCGCCATCCCGAGGAAAAAATCCGGCACTACCTTAAGAACGGCGGCATCCCTTATACATTGAACCAATTGCTTGACGTGCTGCAGCACTCCTCTTCGATCGCAGACCAAATTATCTCGATCAGTTTGAAAGCACGCCTAAAGACCCCCGACTGGCGTCGCGCACTCAGGATGAAATTGGAAGAGGGCGAAGAGATTTTCCAACATTTCGCCAGCGAATTACTTGAGGCAAGCATATGAGACTCAACTTGATTGACAAAGCCTTTCTTTTGAAAAAGACATCCCTTTTCGGATCGTTGGATCTTGACTTGCTGCTGACCATTTCAGACCGTTTAGAGATAGTGAACCATCGGAAATCGGAGAAAGTTTTTCAGCTCGACCAGGATGCTCACCGGATGTATTTGATCGTCGAAGGACGCGTACTCATCCAGGACAAAGAGGGTAACGCATTGGCCGAGCTGACTGCCGGAGAGTTTTTCGGCGACGAGTCGCTCTTTCATGAAAAGCCACGCGCCTATGAAGCTATCTGCGAGACACCTTTGACCCTTTTAGCCCTCTCTCGCACCCACCTGCTCAGCATCATTTCCGAATGCCCAACGGTCGCGATCGCTCTTCTCGAATCATATACCCGCAACACCGAATTCCGCCAACGCTAAACCAGCTAATGGCTCCTATCAATTATTACCAAAGCAAAAGAGGGGTTGTGTCCAGAAAATTGTGCAAAAACTTTAGGCGTATGAAAATCTCCTGTTGTTTTAAGCGGCGCTTTCTATCGCCTCTAGTTTGAGTTTTTTCTCTTCTCTGTAAAAATCCATATTCACATAACGCTTATCTTGAATCCACTCCTCATGTTGTTCAATACAAAGTGCTCGGATTAAACGTAGACAACTTGCTTCATTCGGAAAAATCCTCAGAACATAAGTTCTGCGACGAATCTCTTCGTTTAGCCTTTCAAGCATGTTCGTGCTCTTCATGTGCTTGTGATGCTGCCTAGG
>JAFIGI010000066.1 GCA_020831465.1 Chlamydiales bacterium | reverse complement strand
GGGCTTTCATCTCGTCTTTAAGTGAATTATTCTTCTTTTTGGTCATGGCTCCTCCATTGGTTTCATAGTTAATGGAGAATTTCATACGCCATGACCTTTTTTTGTCACCTCAGAATTTGCACACAATTTTTTACACTACCTTATTTTTACAGCCTATATAATTTAATTATCTGGTTGTAGAATGAAAAAACTAATACCAATATTTTTCTTATTGTTCTATTTTAATTTTCTGCAAGCGCAGGAAGGTTCTCTCGTCTGCCTTCATGGTTTCTTTCGCTCTTATAGATGTATGATCCCGATGGGCAACACCTTAAAGAGAGAGGGGCTTGAGGTCTATCTTTGGGATTATCAGAGTCGCCAGGAAACGATCGAATCGCATGCTCAAAACCTTGTGGAAATTCTCAAAGAAATCGCCAAAAACAAACCCGGAGAACCGATCCACTTCACAACCCATTCTTTTGGAGGAATTATTCTTCGCTCTGCCGTCAATCTTCCTGATTGCCCGCAAGAGGCAAAGATAGGTAAAGCTGTATTGCTTGCCCCACCGAATAAAGGGGCACATCTGGCACATAAAGCCAACGGATGTCCCGTTGTTCGCTGGTTTTTCGGGAAAAAAGCCGGGATGCAACTTCTCACCTATAACGAGCATGAAATGAATAGCTTAGGGAATTTTCCCGATACGATGGACGTGATGGTGATTGCGGGTGATAAGGGGAATCGCTTTTTAGGTCTTTTTGTAAATGGGCCAAACGACGGCAAGGTATTGGTCGAAGAGACAAGACTGCCGACGCCCCACGAACACCGTGTTCTAAATGTAAGCCACCATTGGATCATGACAAGCAGGGAAGTGATTAAGCTGACTAAAGAGTTCATCCTAAACCAATAGCTTGGGTCAAGGCACTACGAACAGCTCGATCGATTCGCGAAGCTGAGGGCGGATCTCTCGTATCTCGCTGCCTTGCAACATGCGATCCAACGCGCTTTTTTGTGGAAGGTCCATCACAACTTGCATGACATTAAGCTTATGCGCATACTCGACGACAGTAGAGGAGAGGGAGTCTGTGACCGTATAATAAAATTCTACTTCGATTCCCTTTTTGCATTTCTTCTGAATATCGCTGAATAAGCTAGAGGCTGGCTGATCATCTTCGACGCTCCTTTCTAAATCACGCTCGGAAAAGACCTTCTGTTCACGAATAAAAAGAAAATAGAGAGGAGAATTGCTTTGAGAAGAACTTCGCAAAGCAAAGGCCAATGCATTGCCTGCTCTATTCACAACACATAAAATTCCTTGCTCTTCCTTATGAAGCGGAAGAGCCTTTTTCGCTCTTACACTCTCCTTTTTTTTCTTCGATTCTAGAGTTAATCCTCTAAGGATTAGTCCAATTGTAGTAATAGCCAAGACAAATGTCCTTGCATAAGGCTTATTGATAAAGAGCGTGATCTCAGCTGCAAACATGATCAAAAATGAACAAAATATGAATACCCTCTCTTTTTTTAAAATTTTAAGGGTGCGGTCGGTCGAAACGGAGCCGAGGTTCATTGTGATCGCACCAACGAAACCGATTGCATAGAGGGCAGCCAATTCCAGTAGGTCATGAACAAGAAGGAGGATGCAGATGGGAAGAAGCATCGAGATCAAATGCGGCATGAACGGGACTCCATGCCGATTAAGTTTTTTGAAAGTTTGAGGAAGCTCTCCATCTTGGGACATCAAATAGAGAAGAGAGATCATTCCGTTAATCGCTGTATTGACAGCCGATAGGAGCAACACACCGAACACAACACTGACGAAATAGCCGAAATAGAGCCCAATGCGCGCTCCAAGCGCTTCGCCGACAAAGGTTTTTCCAAGATAGCGTAGAACATAATCCCGAATGCTAGCGTCTCCTGCCGTAAATACGTCTCCGTCAATGACGGTTAATCCGCTGATTGAGCTTAAGGCAAGAGAGAAAAAAGTTGTAAAGAAGGCAACCTCAAAGATCACCAGGAAAATAGCCCGTCGAGCAGTGACCTTGACAGATGGATCTCTAATTCCTGAGCCCGGATCAAGTTTCATCACCCCCGTCATATTCGCGATCGTTTCGATCCCCGAAAGGGTGAGGATGACAGTCACAAAGTTCATCCAATTTCCCCAAAAATCTTTTTGGAGCGGCCGGATATTCACCCATCCCTCTTTTATGTGGTGAATGCAAAACGCGCCCAACACAACCATCGTCGCAACCGCTGTGACGGCAAGGATAAATGCAACGCTACCAACGTGCCGTGTTCCCCAGAAATTCAAAAGTCCGATCAGCAAAATCGCCAGAATTGAGAAGAGGGCCGGATCCGGAACTCCCAAATAATGAAAAGCCGATAAGGAGCTTAAGGAGGCCGTAATGATATAATCGGCCATGAGAAAGAAACCTCCCAGAAGTGACAGTATCTCCGATCGGTTTCTGACGCTCGCATAGACGCCCCCCCCCATTGGGGTAGTATTTGCAAACGATGATGTAGTTGATTCCGATCACAATCGAGAGAACGGAAATTGCGGCGATCAACCAAAATCAAGCATATCCGGCAACAGCGAAAGCCAGACCGATGACATAGGCTTTGCTTGTTCCCAAATCTCCGTAAAGAAAGCCGGCTGCCCTTTCAGCATTCAGGTTGCGGGGGCGCCGTGTTGTCCGTAACAGCATTGATTAATACTTTTTCCTTCCTTCTACACTAAAAAAACGGTGATTTATAGTCTTCATCTACGCGCTTTTTATTGGAAATAAATGAGAGAATTGGTAAGATCAGACTAAGCCTCAGTATTTGAGAAAACGATGAAAAGCACTTCAATTTAGCTAAAAAATTCTTAGGCGTCCGTGCATTGAACGCTGAAACTTAGATAAACTTCAGCGTAGAGCATACTCAAACGCTCCATACCGAATTTCATTCGGCGCCATTACCCACTCGCCTTTGTGGTGAGATCTTTGTTTTTTTTTGTAATTTTTTTGATTTTTACACATCATTATGACTGATTTATTATTGCGTCTGAAACGGGTTTCTAAAACCTATTTTGCCCATGGAAAACCGATTAAGGAGGCTCTTCGAAAGGTCTCTTTAGACCTTCATAAGGGAGAAGTCTTTGGACTTCTCGGAGTGAACGGAGCCGGAAAGACGACCCTATCAGCCATTCTCTCCACTCTACACCCTCCCTCCGGTGGAGACATTATTTGGAAGGGGGAATCCATCTATAAAGATCTTCTCAATTATAGGGTGATCGTCGGATTTTGCCCTCAAAATCCGAATATCGAAAAAAAACTCTCGATGGAAGAAAATCTGGTTTTTGCGGGACGTTGTTACGGCTTGTCAAAAGGCGATGCACTTTCTCAGAAAGAGACTCTGCTGAAACGATTTGGACTTGAAGGCTATGCGCGCTCGAAAGTCACCCAACTCTCGGGAGGCTATCGACAGAGATTTTTAATCGCACGTGCTTTAATGCACGATCCTCAGCTCGTCATTCTCGACGAGCCGACTGTTGGGCTCGATCCCCATGTCCGTCGACAGCTGTGGGAGACTATCGCCGATTTGCGCGATAACAGCATTTCGGTACTCCTCACAACACACTACCTGGACGAAGCAGAAGAATTGTCCGATCGCGTC
This sequence comes from Chlamydiales bacterium, assembly GCA_020831465.1. Lineage (GTDB taxonomy): Bacteria > Chlamydiota > Chlamydiia > Chlamydiales > JAAKFR01 > JAJACP01. The sequence continues at coordinate 8,833 of JAFIGI010000066.1, read as the reverse complement.
TGCCTCATACATGACGGATCTATTCGAACAATCGATACGCCGTCTAATCTTAAGCAGCACCACAAAAAAAACAACCTCGAAGAGGTCTTTTTGAAATTCGTAGATGACCCGAACGCCGAAATTTTCAACTCAGTGAGTGTGGATCATGAATAGACTTTCGTTAACAGTATTTATACAACTATTAAGACGCGACTTACTTGCCTTTAAAAGAGATTTTGGAGGAAAGTTTTTCGACACCGCCTTTCTATTCTTTACGAATGTCATCGTGACGGCCTATTTTATGTCGCAAGAATGGGTTAATCCGCAATTCGGCCCCTTCATCATGATCGGCGCAATCGCAAGTTTTGGGCTGATCGAAGTCGTTGGAAAGGTCGGCTCAATGATCGCCGATCTCGATGGAGAGCGAACGATTTCCCAAACCCTTGTCTTCCCCATCAAGCCAGGGATGGTCTTCGCCTATATTGGATTCTTTTGGGCAATTTCATCTGCTCTATTAACACTCTTTCTTTTTCCGTTAGGGAAGGTCTTGATGTATACCCGGTTTGACTTGGCTAAAGTCTCCTACCTCCGTCTGATTCCGATGTTTATACTGGCAAACCTCTTCTACGGCTATTTCTCCCTTTGGATTACCAGTTTGTTAAAGGGGATCTCATCGCTAAGTTCGATATGGATGCGGGCAATCAATCCGATGTGGATGTTCGGAGCCTATTTCTACTCGTGGGAGGCGGCATATGCGCTCTCTCCTGTTGTGGGCTATGCGAGCTTAATCAATCCGATGGTTTATATCATGGAAGGGATGCGGGCTGCTGCTCTTGGACAAGAAGGGTTCCTTCCCTTCTGGATTTGTATTGTGGTGGTAGCCGGATACACTGTCGTCCTTGGCATGCATTCAGTCCATCGTTTAAAAAAACGTCTTGATTGTGTCTAACAAAAAACCTCTCTTTGCTATAAAATATATTTAACAGCAAAAAGAGGTTTCTCTCATGAAGAGGTGGATTGTCTTAGTCCTGCTTTCCCTTCAGTCTCTTGCGCTTAATGCGGATGAACGCCATGTCGTGTTGATCCATGGCTTTAAGACGACCTATCGAAGCATGAAACCGATCGAAGATTCGCTGAGCTGCGCAGATTTCAAGGTGTGGAATTGGGATTATCCCAGTGAAAGACGAACCATTGAACAGCACTCTTGCGCGCTTGTTAACTATTTGGATCAAATTGCGCGCTGCTACCCTGGGCAGCCGATCAGCTTTGTTACCCACTCAACAGGGGCTTTAATTTTGAGAGCTGCCCTGAATATTCCCAGTTGCCCCGATGAGGCTAAAATAGGTCGAGCCGCACTTTTGGCCCCACCTAACAAAGGTTCGAGCTTGGCAAACCGTTTTCGCAATGTCGGCCCGGTACGATTTCTTATGGGTTCAAAAAGCGGATGGCAGCTCATGCATTACAGCGGAGAGGATATCGAACGGTGTTTCGGATCCTTTCCTCCCACTATGCAAGTCCTCGTTGTAGCCGGAACCAAAGGTCTTAAAATTTTATTTGAAGAAGAAAACGACGGTTTTGTTTCTGTAGACGAAACTTGTTTAAATACTCCCTTTTATTGGACGAGCTTTCCCGTTAAGCACGGGGATCTGATCAGCTGCCCTCCTGTATTGTGCTGTCTTAGAACTTTTCTCTATTGGGGTTATCCCGAGTGTGAACATGTAGAAGCTTTTCCCGGTTGCGGCAGCTCATTTAATTACAAATGTTGTTATCCCTAAGAAGTTGTGCGAAAAACCCCGGGTCTTATTGAGAAGACCCGGGGTTTATAGACTTTAATTTCTAAAAATACCGTTATTGTTTCCGTTACCGTTGAAGAAGCCGTTGCCATTATTGTTTCCGTTACCGTTGAAGAAGCCATTGCCATTATTGTTGGGATTACCACTTCTTCGATTGCCCCAAAGTGGCTGACGCTGGTCATCAAGAAGTTTCAATACGTTCCCATTTTTATCAATCTCTTTAGCTACAATAACCTCTTCGCCATTAGCCCCAACTCTGAAACCGGTTACCGTAATTTTATCTCCGGTTTGGAGTTTCACTTTAGACTGGTCGACATAGCTTGCGGGTCCGACAAGAACCATTTTATCTTCACCCTTGTCAGTCTTTAGATTAATATGGATAAAAAGGCGGCCGTCGGGATACCGCTCGCGGCTAACACTGTCAACGGTTCCTTTGAACTTTTCTGTCGACTGCATCTGAAGTTTTTTGCGCTGCTGAGCGCCATTTTCATTGCCGTTCTCATAGTTGCTTACGCTTTGAACAGAGGGACATCCTCCCGGATAACATTTTTGCCCTCCTTTATTTTCTGCAAAAAGGGTTCCTGATAATAAACCCGTAGAAATAACTGTGCTTAAAAATATAATTTTTCCCCTCATAACCTCTCCTTAAGAGTCTTATACCTATATAGCTATTTTCTTAAAAAAAAAGGTTTTAGAAAATGAAATTATTTATTTTTTACATCTAACTATTTTTAAGATGTTTACGTATGATAATAAAATTGCAGACTTTTTTTTTAAGAATGTCTAACATCAACTCTTATATGAATTTAATAAAGAAAACATTAAGTAAGAGGTTTTTTGATGACTCCAATAAAAATGTACGACGCATCAAATATAGACCGGATGGAGTGGCCTGAATCCGAAGAAGGGCGCTTGGCCAAGAGCTATCTTCTCCCCCTAATCAAAGAGGGACCTGATAGATTTATCGCAAATGCTAAGACCTCTCTTTATATTCTTACGATCGACGAGCAAATTATCCCGATTTCGGTCAATGAAGCCGAATACGAAAACTCCTATCTTCTCTCATCTTATTTTGTAGCGGCGAATTTCAAGGAGAAGGCGTACCGCGCGACAGGTCTCGCTCGGGTCTGGAGCAAGCCTCTTTCCGGCCTCTTCTCTCAATTGCTGAAGTGGATGAAAGTCAACAAAGTCGTGATTATCAACAACTGGCTGATGACGACAAACATCTACCCCGAACTAAGCGAAGAACAGATCAAAGCACTCACAGCATTTCTTAAAGAACACTTTCCGGACCACTATTTGATGTTTCGCTCGATCAACAATTATAAGAGCTCTAGCGTATTCGACAGCTTAAACCTTGAGAATTACCGCATGATTTCAAGCCGCAATATTTATCTATATGATCCCAAACGCAAAGCAGAACTGTCATCGAGCACTCTTAGGAAGCAAAGAAAAGATATGCATAAGATCGCCAAGTCCAATTACCGGATTGAAACAGTGCAGACACTTTCAAAAGATGAGATTGAACGTATTCTTGATCTCTATCAAAATGTCTATGTCTCCCGCTACACAAAATACAGTCCCATTTATACTGAAAAGTATTTACGCTATGCTCTTGAAAATAAAATACTCAACCTTAAGCTATTGAAAAAAGAGAACCGGATTTATGGGGTAACAGGTTTTCTTAAAAAAAACGGGTTTCTTTTAACTCCCTTTTTCGGTTATGACACCTCACTTCCGCATGAAGAGGGATTGTACCGCATGCTATCGGGAATCATCATGCAAGAAATTGAAAAAGAGGAACTTGTTTCCCATCAAGGATCAGGTGCAGCCGATTTCAAAAAATGGCGGGGATGTATCGAAGAAAAAGAGTATGTTGCCATCTACGACCACCATCTCCCCTTCTTCCGCCGCCTTTTTTGGTATTTTGGGGAAAAATTATCCTCAAAAATACACTACTAAAACTATTTCAACTCTTAAGAATCTTAGTTTTTTTAGGGTTTAAAGTAATTTCATCAAAAACCGCTTCTCGTCTTGCTCTAAGAACATAGGCGATGGTGTCCGCAATATCATCAGCAAGCAGATGCTCTGAAGGATCCTCGCCCGGGGAGAAGGCGAGGGAGTCGAAAAATCCTGTCCGCACCACTCCGGGGTTGATCAGGCAGACACGGAGATGATCGGAGCGGCATTCGTCGCGCAGCGCCTGGGTAAAGCCTCTTAAAGCGAATTTTGAGGCGCAATAAATACTCCCCTGCCGCTTCCCCTCCAGAGCTGCTTCAGAACCGATAAATATCAGATCTCCCTCCCTCCTCTTTTTAAAAGTAGGAAGAAAGGATTTCACTAAGTAGACATGGGAGAGAAAATTAAGATCAATCAGGCGGCGGATCTGCTCATAGGAGAATTGCTCTAACTTCCCAAATTGCCCTGCGCCGGCGTTACAGATAAGAGCATCGGGGGGCGGCAGCTCTTTATGCAGCCGCTTGAGGGCTTGGGGAAGAGAGTCTAAAAAACTTAGATCGAGCAATACAGGGATTAGCCGAGGGTGTTCCCACTTAAAGGAGCGAGCGATCCCGATCACGTGGTGCCCCTCTTCAAGAAGCTTCTTGCTTATCGCTTCCCCTATCCCCCGGCTCGCGCCGGTTACAAGAATCACTTTTGACATCGCATGGATAAAACTTATAGTTCGGGATGTAGTTTACAATCCTACCGGCACAAAATGAAAGCATTTCTTCCACCCTCCCCTCCTCTCGAAAGAAAAGCGGCTCTTTCGGATAGAGCTTGACCATCCTCTTATGGATATGGGGAGGCACTCGGAATCCTCCTAAGCTTACCGAGTGGATCGCATCAGGCCGGATCGTAGAAAAAACCTTTTCAAAAAAAGCCGAAAAGCGCGTTTCATACTCTCTCTCATAAATCATCGGATCAAAACGCAACCCCAGCTGCCATCCCTTCTCCTGAAGCTTCCGCATCGACTCTAGCCGGCTATCCAGAGGGGGGGCTCTATGCTCATGCTCTTCATGAGGAGTCAGGGTATAAGCCACGATCACATTTGAAAGAGGGCGGCGTTCCAAAAAGGGGGAAATCCGGGTACTTTTAGTTCGAAATTCGAAAAGAGCCGGTGACTTCTCGATAAAAGGGAGAAAACTATGCGCAAAAGCGGTCACCCCCTCAAAAGCCAAGCTGTCGCAATCATAGCCGGTAAAAAAGGTCGCATCTTCACCTGCTTTCTCTTCGATCGCTGCCTGAAAATCCTCATAGTTAACAAAGAAGAGATAGTGAGCTGAGGAAAACATCCCTTGGAGAAAGCAATAACGACAGTCAAAGGGACAGTTGAGTAAATGTGAAAAATAATAATTGCGGCGCGTTCCGATCCCATAGGTAGGAGGAGTTTCCAAAACAAGCCCATTATACTTTTTCGCCAAGATAAGGCAGGGGTGTTTTTTTTGAACGCGGAAGTTTTGCCCTCTGCGGTTAAATACCTCTCCATAGCGCCCAATGATCACTTGGGGAATCCTCGTATAGCGGCGCAAAAGGGATAAAACACGCGGATGAGAACGGATTTCTTCTTCAATATAGATTAGCTGAAACATGCTTCTAAAGAGCGTATCACATCTTTCCCCTTTCGGCATAGATCGAGAGAGTTCTCCCATACGCTTTTCTGTGGGTAGCACGCTTCCCAGCGCATGAGGAGACCTCTGAGCTGATGGCGTTGAGTTTCGGTGAAATGCCATCTCTCCAGAAAAGGGGTAAGATCGATAGTAGGGTCTGATAAATCGTTCTCTAATGCAAGGAGCTTTTCAACTGCCGACTCGACCGCAGTAAGATGCGCTTCGATTAATGACCGGATAAAAGAGCGGTCGCGTGTGGGGGGCTTTTCAAGATTATCCGCAACAATTTTATAAGAGTGAATGAGTTCGGATGTAGAAAAACAGAAAGCAGCAGCGCAAAACCCTGCTGCCTCCATCTCGTAAACCGCCTCTCGATCATAAGACTTCTCCACTCGATCGACTGTAAGGACAGAGGCTGTTTTTTCAACAAGCTTCCATCCAAAGACAGGATAATATCTCCTCCCGCTTTCGAAGTCGCAGACTTGATGGGCGAAAAAACCCTCTCCGACGGGAGCGTCTCGGTGGCCGCCAACTCCGACGTTCAACCAGGCACTGCAGCCTGTTACCGCATGAGTATAGGCTGTAGCGGCTGCCGCTTGTGTTTTACCAATCCCGCTCACAACCAAGCAGATTGATTCGTTGCAGTAGAGAGAATATGGGGATTTTTGCAAGTAGGGTTTAAGAGAAAAATGGGAAATCAGCCTATCAGCTTCACACTTTAACGCGCATACAATACCAATCATAGTTGCACATGTTACCTTTTTATAGTATATTTAGTTTATATATGCGCCAGATTTTATTTTCTATTTTCTTTTTACCGGCACTATTATCGGCGAATCTATTTCCGCATTTTAACCCCGAGACGGTAGGAACCTTCGAAGGGGTGATTACAAGCGTACAGACCTACGGATTTGTGACAAAGCCCACTCGCCATACACAGATCCTTGTGCGCGCGCAGAGGACGGAAATCGTAGTCGATTTGGGTCCCGATTGGTTTATTGAACAGCAAGATTTCAACCTCTATCCTGGCGCAACGGTCAAAGTTGTGGGCTCACTCGTTATGCTAAACGGAACCCACTATGTAATCGCCTCTTCGATCACGATCGATAATACGACCCACAAGTTGCGTGAAAAGAACGGCCTACCGGTTTGGAGAAGATGGTAAAAACTCAAAACTCAACTGATTCTGCTATAAAAAAGGCGGGTTCCCAACCATTCTGTAATCAAAAGAGCGCCACTTCTGACGTTTCTCAATGAGCTCGACAAGATTAGGGTTTGCAAGCAGAAGACGTCCAAAAGAGATGAGATCGAATTCCCCCTTCTCAAGGGCTTTTTTAGCGCTTTCGGGCGTATATCCACCTCCCCCAATAAGGGGACCGGAATAATGGCTCCGCATAAAACGGGTTACTTTCCCGAATTCGGGATGGCTATCCTCGTCTGTTGCGGCATGGACATAGGCTAGCTCTCTCTTCTCCAATTCCCTGAATAGATCGCAAAAGAGGGCCATATCGCGCTTATCAAAGAGCATATTTTGCATGCCCGGCAGAGGCACCGGAGAGAGGCGGATTCCTGTTTGGATTACAGAGCTCACAGCGTCGAGTACTTCAAGAACGAAGCGGGTCTTATCTTTCCCATATCGATCAGTGCGGCGGTTCGTATGATGGTGCAAGAAAGAATCGAGAAGATAACCGCTCGCACCGTGGAGCTCGACTCCGTCAAATCCAGCCTCTTTTGCGCGGAGGGCGGCTTGTACAAAGAGATCAAGAACGAAAGAAAAATCCTCTTTTTCCATTGGACGCGGTTTTTCGGGAGCCGCTCCTGTGCGGGGGAGTTTTTTGCAAAAAGCGGGGATACCTGAAGGAGAAAGAGGAGGATCGCCGGCACGAAATGAGGAGTGACCCATCATCCCCGCATGCCAGAGCTGCAGGAAGATCTTTCCCCCTTGGGCATGGACGGCTTGAGTCGCTCTACGCCACCCCTCTACCTGCTTGTCATTATAGATACCCGGAGCGTTTGGATAGGCATTAGCGCAGGGGGAGATGGATGACGCTTCGGCGACAATCAGACCAACTGAGGCTCGATCGCCATAATAAATGGCCATTTGCTGCGTCGGAATCTGCCCTGCGGTCGCGGCGCACCTTGTCATAGGCGCCATAACAACGCGTGAACGCAATTCTATGTTATGAATAGAAAAGGGCTGAAGCATCATAGAGCGAGGGTTTCCAGGTTTAATAAGGCTCTTTTTCAAATGCGCTGATAAGTTCCATTTTCCGAATCTCAAGAAGAGCTATTTCTTTCAAATACTGGCCTTCTATTCTTTTCACTGTCTCTTCCGCCTCTTTAGTTTTCTGCAAAACTTCTAGTTTCACAATTTCTAGATAGGCTTTATCTCTCAATGTAGTGTCTGTAATCATTTCGGCAATTAGTTTGGCTTGTTCGACATTGCGCGAAGCTTCTAATTTCACAGTGTTGAAATAGGCTTGATCTCTCTTTTCAGGGTTGATAATCTTTTCTACAACCTCTTTCAGTCGATCAGAGTTCTTTGAAACCTGAAGCTCGACCAAAGCAAACCAAGCTGCATCCTTTGAGAGAGTCCCTATTTCCATTTTTTCGATCTTTGCCTCCAGATCTCCATCTTCTACTCTAAATATCTCAAGCCAGGCTTTAGACTGCCAGAAAAAGTCATCGATCTTCCCGACTGCCTCTTTTGCTTTGCCCAGTCCTTTTGAAGGAGCTTTTTTTTCAACCTCAAGCCAGCAGAGAGTTTTCCAGTAAGGATCTTTAACATTTTCTAGGGAAATTACCGCCTGCTCAGTTAAGTCGGCTGAAACTTCAGCTTTAACTATCTCAAACCAAGCCCTCGCATTTTTACGAGGTGTTCTCTCTTTTTGAGCTGTCATTTTAGCTTCAGGAAAACCGATTTTAGGATTTTTTTTCGCGATCTCAAGCCACACTCTTGTTTTCCAGAACGGATCTTTTACCTTTTCAGGAATCTTTCTCGCTTGATTAGGTTCCTCTTTTGTTGCTATCTCAAACCAAGCAACTTCTTTCCAATGAGTTGTTTCTATCTTTTCAACAATCTCTTTCGCTTCCGTAAGATTGTCTCTAGAAACTTCAACCCTAAGAATCTCAAGCCAACCTAAAGATTTCAAGAAAGAATCCTTTACCTTTTCAACAAGGTTTTTCGCTTCGCTAAGATTGTCTCTAGAAACTTCAGCTTTCACCATCCGAAACCAGATTCTATCATCGAAATCGTTTTCAAAATCAGCCGCAGATTTACTTACTTGCGAAAGCAAAGATAAAAACCTTTCATCTGTACGGCCACCAATTTTTGAAACACAAAATTGCGCTTAAATGATATTTTTGCTCGCATCGTCTCCGGGAGCTGCGTAGGGCTCCCTCGCGATGTCTTCGCATAACGTTTTTCTCTTCATGCGACACTCTTCAACCAGT
>JAFIGI010000049.1 GCA_020831465.1 Chlamydiales bacterium | reverse complement strand
AACTGGTTGAAGAGTGTCGCATGAAGAGAAAAACGTTATGCGAAGACATCGCGAGGGAGCCCTACGCAGCTCCCGGAGACGATGCGAGCAAAAATATCATTTAAGCGCAATTTTGTGTTTCAAAAATTGGTGGCCGTACATGGCCCTTTTCCTATAGACCAAGACGGATTTAAGGCCATGATGTAAAGAGCGGGAATATTGTGTAATTTCGCATCGAAAAGACCACAGGAAATTAATTTGATCGCCGTTCCGGTTGTACTTGCACAAGCGGCGATTTTTCCTGAAGCTAAATAATAGCCCACCGGAATAAAGCCGGCGACAAATTCGTTGATGGTAAGAAAGTGGGGTCTCTTCTCGTCTGAAGATTCAAGTCCATTAAAACGGGGGACATGTTTAAGTAGATGAATCAAGCCGCCTCCCGTTACCCCGGCGATGCAGCTTATCCCCCACTCTTTCAGAGTTGAGATGAGGGCCGAATTTCCGTTGTTTTCCTCCATGTTAACCGGCATATCAATCTTTCCTTTTCTTCAAAAGAACTTCTTTTTCTTAGAAGGAATTGGTATGATTTCTCTTAAAGCTATGTATAAACGCGAAAACATTCGAAATTTTTCTATTATTGCCCATATTGACCACGGAAAATCGACCATTGCCGACCGTCTTTTGGAATTGACCAAAACGGTTGAGCAAAGAGAGATGCAGGAGCAGCTCCTCGACGCAATGGATCTTGAGAGGGAGCGAGGGATTACGATCAAAGCCCATCCCGTTACCATGCTCTTCCTAGATGAATCCGGCGAGACCTATCAGCTAAATTTGATCGACACGCCCGGTCATGTCGATTTCACCTACGAGGTCTCCCGCTCTCTTGCCGCTTGCGAAGGGGCACTGCTCGTCGTCGACGCTGCTCAAGGGGTGCAGGCGCAAAGCATGGCGAATGTCTATCTGGCGATCGACAGGAATCTCGAAATCATCCCTGTCCTCAATAAGATTGACCTTCCTGCTGCCAACATCGAGGAGGTTAAACGGCAAATCGAAGAGTATATCGGCCTCGACGCTTCCGATGCCGTTGCCGCGTCAGCGAAATCGGGAATCGGGATCGAAGAGATCCTGAAGAAAATCATTGAACTCGTCCCCCCTCCTAAAAAGCCCGAAGACGATATTTTAAGAGCGCTCGTCTTCGACTCACACTACGACCCTTATCGGGGAGTCATGGTCTATATCCGGGTCATAAGTGGCGAAGTGAAAGCTGGAACCCCGATTCACTTCATGGCAACTGGTAAGAGCTTTGAAGTGCTCGAAGTCGGCCTCTTCCGACCCAGGGCGTTCAAAACCGACTCTCTAAAGCCGGGAGAAGTGGGATATCTCATCGCCAACATCAAGAATGTCAAAGATATTAAAGTCGGCGATACGATCACCCATCAGAAAAAAAAGGCGCCGGCTCCCCTTCCCGGTTTTAAAGAGATCCGCCCGGTCGTTTTTGCAGGTATTTATCCAATCGATACTACCGATTTCGAAGCACTGCGCGATGCGCTTGTCAAGCTCCAGCTCAACGATTCAGCCCTTTTCGTCGAACAAGAGAGCTCTACCGCGCTCGGATTCGGATTTCGCTGCGGCTTTCTTGGCCTACTCCACCTGGAGATTGTCTTCGAGCGGATCATGCGCGAATTCGACGTCGATGTAATCACAACAGCTCCTAGCGTTGTCTACAAGGTCGTTTTAGGAGATGGGACGATTCTCGACGTCGACAATCCCGCTCATTTTCCCGATCCTGCTATGATCGAGCGGGTCGAAGAGCCTTGGGTCAAAGCCCATATCATGATCCCCGGCGAATATCTCGGGGCTGTTATGACACTGGGGAAAGAGAAACGGGGAGAGTGCCAGAAGACCGATACTTTAGATAGCTCTCGTCTAGTGCTGACCTATATTTTTCCTCTAAATGAGATCATCACCGATTTCAACGACAAGCTTAAATCGGTGACCAAGGGATACGGCTCTTTTGACTATGAATTCGACCATTATGAGAAAGGTGAGATTATCAAGCTCGAGATCCGGGTTAATGAAGAGCCCGTAGATGCTTTCTCCTGCCTCTTGCACCGCTCTAAAGCAGAGTCTAAGGGGCGGTCGATTTGCGAGAAGCTGGTCAAAGTGATCCCCCAACAGCTCTTCAAAGTGCCGATCCAAGCCGCTATCGGAGGAAAAATCATTGCCCGAGAGACGATCCGGGCGCTTACCAAGAATGTCACGGCTAAGTGCTACGGAGGCGACATCACACGCAAACGTAAGCTATGGGAAAAACAGAAAAAGGGAAAAAAGCGGATGAAGGAAATTGGCAAAGTCTCCATCCCGCAGAGCGCCTTTATGGAGGTCCTAAAATCAGATTAATGGTATAGCTTAGTTAGTGAAGAGCTATATCATTGCCATTATCGCCGCCATCGGGGGCTTTCTCTTTGGCTATAATACCGCCGTTATGTCGGGGGCGATCCTCTTTATTGCGCCGGAATTTCACCTGTCGGATCTTAAGATTGAGATCGTCATCGCTTCGTTTCTCTTTGGGGCTATTTTCGGTTCGATGCTCTGCGGCAAAGGAGTGGGCTATCTCGGTAGAAAAAAAACACTTATTTTGACAGCCTTTCTCTTCTTAGTTGGCGCCTTGATGACCTTTTTTGCAACGAATATCGGGCCGCTGATCGCCGGAAGAGTTGTCGTAGGCTTAGGAATCGGCGCCGCTTCGATGACCGCCCCCCTTTACATTGCGGAGCTCTCCCCACACTTAAGACGGGGATTCTTCGTCTCGTTCAACCAGGTGATGGTCACGTTTGGAATTTGCGTCGCCTATTTAGTCAACCTCATCTTAGCGCCCGACATGTTGTGGCGCTATATGCTGGGAGCTGCTGTGATTCCCGCTCTTCTTTTGGGAACGGGGATGTTCTTTCTCCCTGAAAGTCCTCGGTGGCTGATCAAAAAAGGGAAGATCAATAAAGCCCAAAAAATCTTGCTATCGATCCATTCGAAAGAGCTTGCCCACCTTGAACTAGAGGAAATCACGCTAAGCATCCAATCTCAGAAGAAAAAAGTGCCCCTCTTTTCGCGAAAATATTTTATTCCCCTACTCATTGGGATCAGCTTAGCAGCCTTTCAGCAGATCACAGGCATCAATACGATCATCTATTACGCGCCGATCATCTTCAAAATGACGGGGATGCAAACAGATATTTCAGCGATTGTACCGACCTTAGGGATAGGAATCGTGAACCTTTTGACAACTCTCATTGCGATTCAAGTGATCGACCGCCTTGGTAGGCGTCCTCTTCTTTTGATTGGCGTTGGCGGAATGATTCTTTCTCTGGGGGTTCTTGGAATCGCTTTTTACGTCGCTGCCCCCTCACCCCTGCTTGGATGGTTGACCGCACTCTGTTTGTTCTTCTATGTTGCTTCGTTCGCAATCAGCTTAGGCCCGATCTTCTGGCTTCTGATCGCCGAGATCTACCCCCTTTCGATCCGCGGGAGAGCGATGAGTCTAGCCACCTTTACGAATTGGAGTGCAAACCTGGTTGTCGCGATCTCTTTTCTCACATTAATTCAGCTGATAGGGCAAGCTTCAACTTTTTGGCTATACGGATTTATTTCGATCGGCTGCTGGTTTTTTATCTTCTTCCTTGTGCCCGAGACGAAAGGACGAACACTTGAAGAAATAGAAAGATTCTGGAATAGAAAAAAAAGATGAAGTACGGCAAAGAGATCCTTTTTGCTTTCGCGATCGCTATTTCCCTACTGGTCTTCTGGTATACTGTCGATGTTTTTTTGCTCGCTTTCGCGGCGATCCTTCTCGCTTTGCTTCTCTATTCAATCGGTTATTGGACTAAATGGTTAGTCCACCTGCCTTACGTCCCTTCCCTTTTGATCGGACTGATCGTCATATTGGGCCTTTTCACTCTAATTTTTTGGATCTACTCTCCTCTAATCGTTGAGCAGTTCCAAATGCTGGTCAAGCAATTACCTGCGGCAGCAATCAACCTGCGCGATACTTTTGCCCCTTTCCTCAACGAAGAAATCTTCTCGGAGGAACACCTCAAAAAAGAGTTTTCCCTGCAAACTAAAACCATTTTTACCCAAGTGATGACTCTCTTCTCGACCACGGTAAGCTCGATCGTCAGTTTCATCATCTTTCTGATTGTTGGTTTTTATCTTTCTTTGGTGCCTGAGCGGTATGTGAAGGGATTTCTTTATACGGTCCCGAAAAAAAGTAAAGAGAAGGTTTGGAAAATAGCCACCCATATCGGCTCCTCCCTTCGTCTATGGCTCCTCGGGAAAGTCCTCTCTATGATCGCAATTGGAATCATGACATTTCTCGGCTTATGGCTTCTTCATGTCCCCTTGGCATTAATCTTAGGCTTTTTAGCCGGGCTGTTGACATTCATCCCCTATGTGGGCCCCATTCTGGCAGCAATCCCTGCTACACTTATAGCCTTTGCAGACCACCCCATAAAGGCCGTCTGGGTTATTCTTTTTTATTTGGGAGTACACCTCGCAGAGGGATATTTTATCACACCGGCAATCGAACAGCGCACCGTCTCAATTCCCCCTGCATTGACGATTATGGGACAGATCCTAATCTTTTCTCTCTTCGGAGGCCTTGGTCTGGCGCTCGCAACGCCGTTGATGGTAGTTTTTATCTCCTCAATCGTAGAGATTAAGAAAAGTAGTTAACAATACCTAAAATTCCTACAATCAACAAGTAGATCGCGACAATATAGTTTAAAAGCCTTGGAAAGATTAAAATCAAAATTCCGACTATAACCGTCATGATTGAAAAAGCGAGAGGGTGCGTAAATAGGTTCATACCTTCCTTCATATTTTACTCGTTTTTTTTGTCTTGAAAAAGGTGTAGTGCAATCCTCTTAAATTGAATAAGAAGAGGCGCTCACTTTTCCTCCTGTACCAGTCCAATTTGTGTGGAAAAATTCGCCCCGAGGCTTATCAATCCTCTCGTATGTATGGGCCCCGAAGTAGTCGCGGAGCGCTTGTAGCAAGTTCGCCGGCAAGCGTTCTGACCTATAGCCGTCGTAAAAAGAGAGGGCCGTGCTAAAACAGGGAATTGGAATACCGAGCAGAGCTGCTTGTGAAACGACGTTTCTCCAACCCTGTTGGCATTTAGTAATCTCACCCAGGAAGAAGTCGTCGAGGAGGAGATTGTAGAGGTCGGGATGTTTATCGAAGGCTTCTTTGATTTTTCCCAAAAAGACACTGCGGATGATGCAACCGCCGCGCCACATCAAAGCGATTCCCCCATAATTCAAATTCCAGCTGTAATCTCTAGAGGCTTCCCTCATGAGCATGTACCCTTGGGCATAGCTGATCATTTTAGAGGCGTAGAGGGCATAGAAAATGTCATTAACAAACTCTTTCTTATCTCCTTTGAATGTTTGGGAGGGTCCTTTCAATTTTTTGCTCGCCTGTAGACGTTCATCTTTCAAAGCGGAAAGGCAGCGGGCAAAGACGGCTTCACCGATCAGCGTCACAGGAATCCCCATCTCTAGGGAGTTAATTCCAGTCCATTTCCCGGTCCCTTTCTGCCCGGCAACATCAAGAATTTTATCGATCAGCAGCTTCCCGTCGGTATCCATAGTGCGGAATATATGGCTTGCGATTTCAATTAGATAGCTATCGAGCTCTTTTTTATTCCACTCTTGGAAAATATCGGCAATTTCATCTGCGGAAAGCCCCAGCACATTGTTCATTAAGGCATAGGCTTCGCAAATCAACTGAATATCGCCATATTCGATCCCATTATGAACCATCTTCACGTAGTGGCCTGCGCCCTCATTTCCGACCCAGTCGCAGCACGGCTCTCCGCTCTCGACTTTTGCAGCGATGTCCTGGAAAATCTTCTTCACATGAGGCCATGCTTGGGGGTGTCCGCCGGGCATGATCGAAGGACCGTGGCGCGCTCCCTCTTCTCCGCCGGAAATTCCCGTGCCGATAAAATATATCCCCTTGTTCTTCAAGGTCTGGCACCGTCTGTTCGTATCAGGAAAGTGGCTGTTCCCTCCGTCGATAATGATGTCGCCCCGTTCGAGAAGCGGCTCTAGGCTTTCGATGAATTTATCGACGGGATCGCCGGCCTTTACCATAAGCATGACACGGCGCGGTCGTTTTAACTTGGAAACGAACTCATTAAGCGTATGGGTCCCGATGACCTGCGTTCCTTTGGCCGGCCCGGCTAAAAACTCGTCAACCTTAGAGGTTGTCCTGTTGTAAACCGCTACTGTATAGCCATGATCGTTCATGTTTAATACAAGATTTTGCCCCATCACGGCCAGTCCGATCAGTCCGATATCTGCTTGTGTCATAAGAAATCCTCCTCTATATAAATTAAAGTGTAGCATTCTCCCAAGGAGGAGTCTAGATTTTCCTTAAAATTAAGAAGCCTTTCAGCTATAGTCGACCTTTTTTGTCCTCGTAGCTCAGAAGGATAGAGCGGTTGCCTCCTAAGCAACAGGCCGCGCGTTCGATTCGCGCCGAGGACATTATAGCAGAATCAGTTGAAAAATTTACATTTTGACCGCGTCACTTTCACGCAGGTCAAAATGTAAATTTTTCAACTGATTCTGCTATATTATTTCCCTCTGCAGGCTTAGACGAAAAAAAAAACCAGTCGAGCTTAGAAATTCCAGCCAATCCCTCCCTGACCGATAATGCGAGAGGCAGATGCTTTATCGAAGCTCGCTTCTACATTGAGAAAGAGATTCAAGCAGCCGAACGATTGGATGCCGCGAAATCCCAAAAGCAGGGCAACCAAGTTGCGACGACCTTCTTGATCGAACTGGATAGATTGACCTAAGAGCTCAGCATCTACTTTGTACCCCCCCACTTGGTATCTCCCAAAAGCACCCACGTAAGGCTCGATTTTCCAACAACATCTCCCCAGCTGGTTGCTATAAGGAACAGCAAACTCAAACCGAGAGGTCAACAAGTCGATCTCCCTCCGTTTAACCGAAAGATCGGCTATCGAACCATTTTCTTGGTAGTTGCCAGGGAAAAATCCTGCGTAGCGGAATGTAAAGGTCAGAGCTGGATGGCACCATATTGTAGGAAACTCGCGCGCAAAGGTTAATTCGGGAGAGATGAAAACCCCACTTATATCTGCATGCGCTCTTTCAACTCCGCCGTTTGCGAGATTGTTCATCACAAACCGGGCATTGTCCCAATCGACATAGCCGGCTGCTACCGCTAAGCCAATAAAAGTGCCGCAAAAACATGTTTCGTATGTTAAGCCCCCGAAATAGCTGTTGACGTCAGCTTTTTGGGTTTGCTGATCGACTTCGGCATGACCAAAGGTTGCGCCGGCAAAAAGGCTGGTCAGGCCCTTGCAAAAAGGCGCGTTGTACCCGATTAAAAAGCCGGATTGCAAATTTTCATAGCCGACATAGTGGTGGTCATGGCTTCTCTTACGATAACTGCCAATCCCTTGAGCCCATATCCCGCAACTGCATGATCCGCAACAATCGAGTCTGCAGCGGTAGATATTGTTTAAAATTGTATCGGAAAGATCGGCAATGAGATCGGGCTGCAAAGTGAATCCGGTTGGGTCAATCACAGCAATCGTGTCGGCTAAGAGGACAAAGGGAGCTTCGATCCCAAGATTATTGAAGCCTGAACTCACATCAGTTAGCGTAAGAGCAAGATTAAGACCCGTTTCGACGTTAAGATTGAGGAGATCCTCCGTAACCTGAACCAATCCTTGCAAGTTCGAGCCGCGTAAAAGAGTGAGGGTGGGGTTGGTTTCGTTTTGAAATAAAAGAGCAAAACTCTCTCTTGAGCGAATTGTGCCAGAATTGATGACATGAACATCCGATCCCGCACTGCTAACAATACCGGCAGAAAGGTCATCGCCGGTCGCTATAATATGACCGCTATTGGTGATCACAGTATTTTCACCTAAATTGTTAATTCCTGCAGATTGATTACCCGATATCAAGATAGTTCCACTGTTGTTCACTACGCTGTTTGAACCGCCGGTTCTAATTCCATCCGAACTATTATTCCCACTCGTCAGAATATGACCGCTGTTTTTAATCACAGAATTCTCTCCCAATGGTCCATTAAGTATTCCAGGGGAACCATCCGCAGTTGTCGTGATGATACCATTGTTCTTAATTTTGACATCTGCCTCATTACTAAAAATTCCTACAAACAAATCACTTCCAATATTAGAAATACGGCCACTGTTGGTAATCGAGGTATTAGCTCCCTGATTATTAATTCCTCCGCCACCAATACTTCCGGTTGTCAGGATAGTTCCACTGTTGATAATGGTGCAATTAGGAGTAAAACTAGCGATCCCGATTGTATTATCTCCTATAAGGGAGATTTGGCCACCGTTCACGATCAACGTATTGGCGCCATTATTATTAATTCCTCGCGAAAGGTTCTCTGTTCCCAAGAGCATTCCGCTATTGCTAATTATTGCATTCTCTCCGAAATTATTAATTATCCGCGCCGTTTCCCCTGTTGCTAGCATCATTCCACTGTTTGTGATGACTGCATTGACGCCCGAACTCATAATACCGTTGGCGTTATCCCCTGTTGTTGTGATATTCCCTTTGTTTTGTGTAGCTTGATTATCATTATTCATCATCACGGATGTCGTTTCTGTAACAAGAATTCCTCCGTTTTCAATGAGTAATTTATCTCCCTCGTCCGGAAGAGTGACCGGCGTTATCTCGATCTCTCCACTTTCTATCACGATAACGCTGCCGAAACAGGGCAGGCTTAAACTTAAAGCTGATAAGAACAAATAACCTATTTTCATAAATAACACCCTGATTAGTTCAACTCTCCGAGCCTTGCTGTGGTTGTGGCATAGCAAATCATTTTTTTATTTACCATCACTTTTTTCCTCTATCTTTCTTTATACTCGACAATCTTTTGCTTTTTTCTTAATTGAGAAGGTTTGCCGTTTGGCGCGCGGCTTCGAGATATTGGTCGATCCCTTGCGCGATTGCCCGAGCGATCAGACGCTGGTATTTAGGGTCGCGCACCCTCTCCCTCTCTTTTGGATTGGAGAGAAATCCTGCTTCAACGAGAATCGCAGGCATCTTAGTTTCGCGGATAACCGCGAAATTCGCCTCTTTCACGCCGCGCGAATCGGCGCCTGTGTTGGTGATCACTTTCTTTAAGACAAGGCTTCCTAGAGCTTTAGACTTAACAATTCGAGAAGAGGCAGGATTCTTCTCCTCCTTGTAGTAGTAGACTTCTATCCCCTGCGCCTCGTTGTTTGGGGAATAGTTGTAGTGAATGCTGACAAAAAGATCTGCGTTTAGTGAGTTTGCGATTTCAGCCCGTTTGCTCAAAGGAACATAAGTATCCTGAGTGCGGGTCATGACTGTTTTGTAGCCTAGCTGATTCAGATGGGTGCGGATCATATGGGCCGTTTCAAGCGTGAGCTCCTTCTCCTCATAGCTGTCGCGCTGGCTGATCGACCCCCCATCCTTCCCCCCGTGTCCGGCATCGATGACAATCGTTTCCATCTTGCTCGGCATGATCGGTCTCTTTTCGGGAACGAAGGAACCCTGAGTGGAAATATTACGCGGAACACATGCCGTTGCCAGTAAGGCTAAAATAATAAAAACAGTATATCTCATACACTTACACGATTTGCAATTTCCTGGGCGATTTGACGGTCGTCAAAGGGAAGCGTTTGATGAGCAAAGATCTGGTAGGTCTCATGCCCTTTGCCGGCGATCAGGATCAGATCTTCGGGATTGGCCATCTCGATCGCCCGTTCGATAGCCGATCTCCTATCGACTTCGATCAGAAAATTTGACTTTTTAAAACCTTGGGCGATCTCTTCGCAGATAGAGAGTGGATCTTCATTGCGCGGATTGTCAGATGTAACAAAAGCGAAATCGCTATATTTCTCGACCGCTTTCGCCATCTGAGGGCGCTTTGTCCGGTCGCGATTTCCCCCCCCTCCGAATAGGGTCAGGATTCTCCCCCGTTTCACCTCATATAAAGAGAGGAGCGCTTTCTCTAACGCATCAGGAGTATGCGCATAATCGACATAGATATGAAAGCCGTTTAAGTTCTCGACCGGCTCAAGGCGGCCTCTAACTGAAGGAAAGTGGGCGATGATCTCCGGAAGAGCTTCAAACGGAATCCCTTTAGTGAGGGCCGTCCCGATCGCAGCCAGAGAGTTATAAACGTTAAACCGCCCGATCAACCTCCAAGCAAAAGGGAGAGTTCGCCCCTGATAGGTAACGCAAAAGCGGGTTTGGTCGGGCATCAGCTCGATCGAGTGGGCAAAAAGATCGGCATGCGCATCGAAGCCGTAGGTCAGGAGGCGGGCGGAGCAATCTTTTCGCATCCTCGCCGACCAGGGAGAATCGGCGTTTAAAATAGCAATTCCTGCAGGTTTCAACTCTTGAAACAATTTCGCTTTAGCTTCCGCGTAGGCCTCCATCGTTTTATGGTAATCGAGGTGTTCCTGCGAAAGATTCGTAAAAATAGCCGCATCGTAATCGATTTTCGCAACCCTCCCCTGATCGAGGCCAATCGAAGAGACCTCCATAACAGCAGTCGAGCATTTTTGCTTGACCATTTCTTTGAGAAGCTTTTGGTTAGTGATAATTTCAGGTGTGGTGAGCTGAGCGGCGAAATGGTGCCGGCCGATGATGTATTCGATCGTCCCTATCATTCCGCAAGAGAGTCCGCATGCATCAAAGATGTGTTTGACGAGATAGGAAATCGTCGTCTTCCCATTGGTTCCGGTCACTCCTACCATGAATAATTCTTGAGAGGGATTCCCATAATAGCGGGCGGCAATCTCGCTCTCGACGGCGCTCACATCAGCTGCGATGATTTGCACGACTTCTTTTAAAAAAGGGTTTGGAAGGTCAGTCAAGATAGCGGCGGCGCCGCTGGCGAGGGCCTCTTCGATATATTTCGCTCCGTCATCGACGGTTCCCTTTTTCGCAATAAAAAGATTGCCTGGGGCAACCAGTTTAGAATGGGAGCAAAGCCCCGTTATGGGTATGTCTCTACCTCCTTTATAGAGCTCTACAGGCAGGCCGGAGATCAAGTGCTTCAAGTTCATCGGTTGTTCCATTGTTCGTATAGAAGTTTAAGCTCTCTCACCTCTTTATTCCAATCGGCCTTTTCGGGATCATAGCGAGGATCTCCCTGAGGATAACCGTGGGGATCATCAGGCGGCTCACCGAGATACTCGAGTGTCCGCTTCGAAATCTCGGCGAAAAGAGGCGCCGCGCACCTTCCGCCAACGTAATTTTTGATTCCCCCTTCGAGCCGTATCGGCTTCGGCTCATCGATTGTGACGATCAAAACAAAGCGCGGCTTGTGAGCGGGGGCAAACCCGATAAAGGAAGATATATAACGTTGTTTGGAATAAACACCACCAACAATTTTTTCGGCAGTTCCCGTTTTTCCCGCTTCCGTATAGCCGCTCACACTACCCAGCCGCCCTGTTCCGCCGGTCTGGGTAGAAAACTTCATCGCTCGCACCACCTCTTGGGCAATCTCTTCTTCCAAGACCCGTTTTTTTCTCGGCAGAAGGGTATTGTCTACCAGTACCTCATCCTTTTTGACGATTTTTCGAACAAGGGTCGGCTCGATTAAAAAGCCTCCGTTCGCGATAACGGCGTAGGCGCGGAGCATCTGTAGACTGGTCGCAAGGATATTGTAACCCATTGCCAGGGAGTAGGGGGTTGGCAAGGACCATTCCAGCGCGCCGTTAGGATGGAGTTTTCCGGGACGAGGAACGAGGCCGTAAGCCTCTCCAGGAAGCTCGATTCCCGTTTTCTTCTCGAAGCCGAATGTCTCAACGAGTGCGTTGCGGTACCATTCATTCCCGTAAGCATTGATCACTAAATCGATCACCTCAGCCATATAGACGTTGGACGACTTTTGCAAGGCCATGTACATGTTGAGCGTCTTGTGGCGGGGCAGGTCATACAAGGGCCGCGCAGCACGTCCAGGAAAGATCGATCTGGTCACATCGATTTTTCCGGCAGGGTCGAAAAGCTTTTCCTTCCCCTCCTTCTCTCGCTCACTATTCGCTTTCATCGCAATCGCAAGCGTGATCGGCTTCATAATCGAGCCGATCTCGAAGGCGTCTGTCACCGCTTTAACCTTTGCGTCCTCTATTTTCAACGGGTCATTGAAATAGACTTGATAACAGGCAGGGTCGAAGAAGGGATATTGCGCAAGGGCGAGTATCTCGCCGTTGTCCGGGTTAAGCATCACCGCCCACCCTCCTTTGCCTTCGGCAGCGCGCACCCCTTTTTCCAACTCCTCCTCGACGATCGCCTGCAGGCAATGGTTGATCGTAAGATAGATATCGGCCCCATCCTCAGGCGCTTCGATTACCTTGTCGATCTCTAGGTGATTTAAAGGAGAGCGGAGGAGTTTGCGCTTTCCCATTTTCCCTTTAAGATAGTTGTTGAAATAGGCCTCAAGCCCCCCTGTAGGCAATCCCTCAAGGGTCGACTCGTCCTTCATCTCGCGGATCGTATGGAGAACCTGCCCAAGTAGCTTTCCGAAGGGGTAGCAGCGGCGGTTATCGGTGACGAAGTAGAGTGCGTTGCGCGGGATCTTCTTTTGTTTGGCAAAGGAGGCCCACCAGGTTAGAATCGTCTCCTTTGCATCGCGGTCGAGCCAAAGAGCAAGGCGGCGGCTCCTGCTTTTCTTATCGAACTCCTCCCGATCGACCTGCACATAATCTTTCAAGAAGGCCGCAACCTCGTCGCGACTCTCCTGAGGGATCGAGATGGGGTCGATGTAGAGATGAAATTTTGTGACATCGAATACAAGGGGCTGCGGCGCTTCCGGGTGGCCGGCTTTCAGCGTCGGGTTTGAATAAAATGTCCCTCGTCGAAACGGCTCTTTAACGACGAACTCATGCTGGGCAAGAGCCGCCCGTCTCCACCTCTCCCCTTCCAAAATCTGGATTTTGAAAAAAACCGCGATCAAAATCGACATCAGAAAAAAGACTCCGATCGCAATCGCCACAAGCCGCCTTTTTTGCTTCATCGACCCTCCGGCACATAAATTGTGATGATTTCATTCATCAGGGGATGCTTGAGGTGGCTGAATTGCGGGCGGCGGGCGAGCTCCATTAGATAGGCCGGGTTTTCAAACCGGTCGATTTCGAACTTGAGACGGACATTCTCCTGTTGGATCGCTTGCAGTTCGCGTGAAGCAATAGGAATCTGCAAACGCAGCTCGGTAATGTCATTTTGCTTGCTGATAAAAGCGTAGAGGAAGAGGCCCATGGTCAGGATACAAAGACAGACACGGATAAAGATCCCCATTTTTTAAACCTTTTCGATAAATCGCAATTTCGCCGACCGGCTGCGAGGATTGCGCCGGACCTCCTCCCCATCGGCTGTCATGGGCTTTTTGGTCAACACCTTGACACTCTTCTCTTCGACTGCGAAGCGGCGAAAAGTCTGTTTTACAATCCGGTCTTCGAGGCTGTGAAAGGTCAAGACTCCAAACCGCCCCCCCGGCGCCAATCCCTCGATCCCTTTCGGCAACGCTCTCTCCAGCACTTTCAGCTCGTCGTTCACATAGATGCGGAGCGCTTGAAAAACTAAGGTCATCGGATGTATCTTTTTCCCCCTTCTGCCTCCCCATGTCAAGACATGTTTTAGCGCTTCCGTCAAATCCGTTGTCGTCTTCAGACGTTTTTTTCGACGCGCTTCGACAAGCGCCTTTGCGGCTGCCCGCCAGCGCGGCTCTTCACCGTATTCTTGGAAAATTCTTCCCAAATCCCGTTCCGAGTAACTATTGACAACCGCCTCGGCATTGAGGCGGCTTGTTGGATCCATCCGCATATCGAGGGGCCCCTCTTTGTAGAGACTAAACCCCTTTTCGGGACGGTCAAGCTGCATCGACGAGACTCCCAAATCAAGAAAGATCCCTTCGACCGGTTCAGGGACGTAGCGTTCGAAATCCAAAAAATTTGCATGAACGAGCGTCACTTTTTCCTGAAAGGGCTTCAAGGTTTCACCTGCAATCTCAAGCGCGTCGGGATCACGGTCGAACCCATAAAGCCGTTCGATTTCAGGGTGAGACTCCAAGAGAGCGCGGGCGTGCCCTCCTGCCCCGACCGTTCCGTCGATGAAGCGGTCTATCGAGATTTCGGAAAAAAAAGAGAGAAATTCTTTTACGAGGATGGGTTGATGGTGCATGTCAAATTCATTAATAGCGCGTCAGCCAGAACAAGGGCGCACATCGATTCTACAACAGGAACAGCCCTGATCGCAACACAAGGATCGTGACGCGAACCTTCCGGAAGCATAAATGTTGCCCTTTCTCCTGAAAGCGTCGTCGTCTCTTGAGGTTTAGCGATGCTCGACGTCGGCTTGAATGCGACGCGAAAAAAAAGAGGCTCCCCATCCGTAATGCCGCCGAGCGTTCCGCCCGTCGGGCGGAGGTTGTGGTCCGAGCCGCGCATCCGCGCCGCCGCGAATCCCTCTCCGATCTCGAATCCCTTGCTCGCCGGCAAGGAGAGCATCGCCTGCGCCAAGACCGCTTCCATTTTTTGATAGACCGGCTCTCCCAATCCCGCCGGAACGCCTTCAACCCTACCCTCGACAACTCCTACCGCAGAATCGCCCTCTTCAATTTCCCCCCGCTCGATCAAACGCGCCTCGACGTGCACTCCGTAACTCCTCAGCAATTTTTTTGCGACCGCGCCTGCAGCCACGCGGCATGCGGTCTCCCTGGCAGAAGCTCTTCCGCCTCCGCGCCAATCAAAAATACCATATTTCTTCAAATAGGCGGCATTCGCATGACCCGGGCGGACCAGATCCTTGATCGGTTCATATTTGCTTGTATCAACGTCCCGGTTCGGAATGAGAATCGAAATCGGAGTTCCGGTCGTTTTTCCTTCAAAAAACCCTGATAGAATTTCGGCATGGTCAGGCTCTTTTCTTTGAGATGTGTGCTTCTGTTTGCCGGGCGCGCGTCTGGCAAGCTCGGCATTGATTTCCTCTTCCGAGATCTCCAGCCCGGCCGGGCAGCCGTCGATGACGACCCCAATCGCCTTACCGTGGGACTCCCCCCAAGTTGTGATCCGGAAGATTTGCCCAAATGAGTTGCGCATGAAAGTCTAGTGAACCGCTTTTCCAAATTGTTTTCAAGCGCTCTCTATCCACGGATTTTTTTTCATTCGATTTTTCAAAAAATAATATTTTCTATTATAGTGAAAAAATAACACTCAAAGTGGAGAAATAGATGAAGCGGATCTTGCAAAAATGCGCGATGTTCCTCATTTTAACTAGTGCCCCGTCCTTAAGCGCGAGCGATTATTTTAGCTCGTGCGATCCTTGCTGTAATTATAATCCCTGCTGCGGAAATTTTTATGGAACCGTTGAGGGTTTATATTGGAGAGTAAACCACGATCCGATCGGAATTGCCAGGCGTGCAAATGGCAACGTGAACGAGCCCGTTTACCTGATCGATGATACCTACCACTACGGGCGATATAGCGGAGGTGTAAGGGCGCGCGCCGGGTATGAGGCTTGTGCTTTCTTCGCGGATATAGCCTACCTCTACTTTTCGGATACTGATAAAAAGAGCCAAAACAGAGATCGCTTCAGTTTCATGACACTGGCTGGAGAGACGCCTTTCAATAATGATCCGACTTTCGGGGATGAGGATGCCGTTGTTATTGGACCTCAAATAAATTATGATTCAGTAAATTCGCGAGCCCGCTTCCGCTATCAAAATGTCGATTTACGGTTTGGCTACACCTTTTGTCCGATCTGCTGTTTTGAACCCTTCGTCTACGTAGATGCGCGCTGGGTAAAAGTAGATTACAGACGCACGCTTTATGGCGAGGGTTTTGACGGAAGCACTGGAGAATCTTTATTATTAAACTCAAGCACACGTTCCAGGTTTAGTGGAGGAGGCCTCGGTCTTGGACTTGGGGGGCGTTATACTCTTTTTGGAAAATTTGGAATTGCGAGTAGCTTCAACTTTATCGCTCTGATCGGAGAAACTCTATTCAATTATTCAGCTAGTCAACCAGTTTTGTTCGAAAATCAGGGTATTATTCAGGATTTTAATCCAAATTTTGAACGCTCCAAAAAATGGGACCACGTTTTTCCAGGCGTTGAGTTTAGAATCGGAGTTGATTACGCCTTCTGTCTTTGCAACTTTGATTTTGTAGTTGAGGTAGGCTACGAACTTGATTGGTACTCAAATCTCCTCTTCTATCCATCTAAAAATGAACCTTTTGCAGTAGGAAGTGCAGGAATTCCTACCTTTACGAGCCAAGACATTGGTTTTTCAGGGCCCTTCTTTCGTTTAACTGCAGCATTTTAATCCCAAAAAAGCTACGGCCGCCTACACTTTAGGCGGCCGTCTTTCTAATCCCTTCTATAAGCAAAACCCTCTGGCAGAAGCTCCTGTGGGGAGGGGATGAAGCCCCCACAAACTAATGCTTTTATAGCAGGATCAATTGAAAAATTGACATTTTGACCTGCATGAAAGTGTAAATTTTTCAACTGATACTGCTATATATTAGTTTTTCAATGCTTAATTCGATGCTTGTCTGGTTTTCAAACACGCAATCGCAATAGGCTTCGAAAATAGGAATACGTTCTTTGGCAATACGTTCGAGATGCTCAAAAGGGCTTGCGGGATCGATATAGGCGGGCCGCCCTCGTTTTTGGAGCCTTTTCCATAGGATCTCCACAGGCACTTTTAAATAAACACTCCTACCCATCTCTTTTAAGTGGACGCGATTCTCCTCTCGAAGAAGCGTTCCGCCTCCCGTCGCAATCACGGAAGGTTCTTTTTTTAATGAAAGGACAATTGCGGTTTCGAGATCACGAAAAGCATTCTCGCCCAGTTCCTGCCAAAGGGCGCTTACAGATTTACCGTAAGCAGCCTCGAGCAACCGGTCGGTATCATAGAAAGGCAAGCCCATTCGATCGGCTGCACCTGCTCCAAGCGTAGATTTTCCCGCACAAAAAAGACCGCATAAAATCATTGGATATCGGCTCCAAGCAGGTTCATTTGGCTCCGAAATTCGGGATAAGTTTTGGCAACGCAGGCGACGTCATTGATCACTGTTTCTCCTCTCGCCGACAGCCCTGCAACCGCTAAAGAGAGAGCTATCCGGTGGTCGTTGTAACTGCGGACGGCGCACCCGTGCAGCGGGGAGCGTCTGATCAGAAGTCCATCTTCCCGCTGCTCAATTGCAGCTCCCATTTTTTTTAGCTCAGTTGAAATCGCGGCGATCCGATCGCACTCTTTTTTGCGCGCAATCGCCGCGCCGACGAGCTCGGTCTCCCCCTCGGCAAAGCATCCGACGACGGCCAATATCGGCAAAGCATCGATGCAGGAGTTTACATCGATCTTTTTTCCTTGAAGAACGTTCCCTTTTTTAACGCGCACTGCCCCCTCCTCGATTTCGATGCGCCCCCCCATTTTGCGTAATATCTCGATCAATATCTTATCTCCTTGAGGATCTCGAAAATCGAGATCCTCAAAATGCACTTCCGAGTCAGTCAGAAGGGCTGCGGCGAGCGGAAAGGCGAGCGAGCTGAAATCGGCGGGGACATGGTAGGAAAAGCCCTCGATTGAAGCCCTGCCTTCGAGACTGTAATAGACTCCATCGCGTGCTGCATATGAGATGCCCAGCCGGTCGAGCCAATTCAGCGTCAACCCCACCCAGGGGAGTTCGCCGGGATTATTGACCGAAATTTCGACAGGCCCCGGGGCAAAAGCGGAAGCGATAAGCAAACCCGAAACCGGTTGGGAGTCCTCGCCGTCAATCACTACATGCCCCGATTGAAGGGGCCCCTTTACGAAAATGGGCGCTTTGCCATTCTCTCGCAGCGAGATGGCTGTCGCGCCCAGCTGATTCAAGCCTTTCAGCAGAGGAACAACCGGACGGTAATGGCGGATGGAATGATCGCCTGTAAGCACAATAGGTTTAGAAGAGAGCGCAGCGACGGCTCCGACCAAACGGAGGATCAATCCTGAGTTGCCGGCATCGATCACATCCTCTGCCCCATCGAGCTTCCCATTCAATCCGGTTATTTCTACTCGATCGGCGTACTCGTCGACAATTGCGCCGAGGAGCCGGCACGCGCGGATCATATCGGGGGATGGAAGAAGATTGGTCAGGACGCTCTTTCCTTTTGCGAGCATACCGAAGAGAAGAGCGCGCATCGACTGCGATTTGGAGGGAGGAACAGATAATGTTCCCTTCAACTTAGACGGAATAACTTTCCAATTTTTCATTTAAAAACCAATGGCAATATTGGCCGACAGCTTGCTGGATGAACATGTCCAATCCATAGACAAGGGTGCATCCTTTCTCTTCGGCGGCTTTAAGAAGGGAAGTCATTTTCGGACGCGTGATGATATCCATCACAACCCTGTTTTCGAGAAGGGCCTCCGTAGCAATTGGACAAACGGGGGTGCAATTGATCAAAATGTCATAGCGGTTAGAAGCAAACTCTTCAAGAGAAAGAACTTGAGTGCTGATTTTGAGAGCGCGCGATGGTGTGCGGTTGGCAATCCAGACCTCTGCGCCTCTTTTTTCCGCTTCTTTGGCGATGGCAACGGCAGACCCTCCTGCGCCGAGAATCACGATTTTCTTTCCGGCTACCGCCGTTCTCTTTTCGAGTGCGTCAAGCGCTCCGGAGCCGTCAGTGTTCCAATAGGAGATTCCCCCATCGCAGAAAGCAAGCGTATTAATCGCCTCCCCTTCTCGAATCGATTCTTTTAGAGGCATGGTTACGCTGAGTCCTTTAAAACCCGCACTTTGACAGGTTGGGAGAAATGTTGAAAGTTCCTCTTTTTTAACTAACATCTTCACATAGACAGCGTCCAACCCAAGTTCATCGAAAGCGAAGTTATGGGTTTTGTGGCTCACGCTCTTGGAGACGGGATCGCCGATCAAGCCGTAAAGGGCGGTTCTTTCCGAAAGAGTGCGGTAGCGGTAGGTATGGACGAGCTCATCAAGAAGAAGCTGGCCCGGCGCCGTTTTTTGCGACTCATGGAGAGGGGCATAAGTCCAGGGAGCGCCAAAGATGGGAGCTAAGATACGGGTCACCATTCCTAGATCCCCCATGCAAAGGCCGACCGCCTTGGTCTTCCGCACGAATTGCAGCATGCGGAGTGCGTCTAGCGAGGAGCGCGCATGAGTGGCGATTTTATAATAGGCAGCCTTGCAAGAAGCCTGCATCTTCCCATACAAGGCTTCGAGATCAGGGGTTTCTTCCTCATTGTGGTAGGAGCAGATGCGGGGAAGAGGGAGATCAATGTCCACACCGAAAGGAAGGTCGATCATATCGGGGGCGAACTTGAGGATGCCCGGTTCGAATCGGTTGAGCTTGAAGATGACCGGCTTTTTGCAAGCGGCTCTTAAAGCCGAGAGATTTTGAGGGGTAAAGAGATCGAGGCGCAACTCGATTAGGTCGGCTTTTTTGTTGGCGAGCTCGATTTCCTGGAGCGAGTCTTCTTTAACAGTGGCACATAACATCTTTCCACGCTGTGTTTAACGTTTCTTTAGTCAAATGGGTGACATACTCACCGTCAAACGGGGCGACCGATCCGATCTCGGTCAAGACGACAAAGCGATGCCCCCCCTTCTTATCGCGCGTCATCATCTCATAGGGAAGGCGATCGGGAAAATTCAAGGCGATCGGCAGCTTTTCGAAAAATAGTCGGATGCGTTCATACGAAGAAGCGGGAAGATAGTCGAGGCGGCGCGCAATCGCCGCTTCCATCAACATACCTAAAAAAACCGCATGCCCATGAGGAAGTGTATAGTTCGAGAGGGTTTCGAGCGCGTGGCCGATTGTGTGGCCAAAATTCAAAATGCGCCTGAGCCCCTTGGTTTCGTACGGGTCTTTTTCAATAATTCCCTTTTTAATCAGACAGCTTCTATAGATTGTCTCCTTGAGAAGGGCAGGGTCGCGGTTGAGAATGTCAGCGTAATGCGACTCGAGGAAGCGGAAGAAATGGGCGTCGGCGATCAGGCTATGCTTGACGCTCTCCGATAGCCCGTAGATAAACTCTTTCTGAGGCAGAGTGCGCAGCAGGGTAAAATCGATGAAAACCTTACGGGGTTGGTGAAACGCTCCGATCCAGTTCTTTGCCTCTTCAACATTCACACCCGTCTTCCCCCCTATCGAGGCATCTGTCATGGCGATTAGAGTTGTAGGAATTGAAACATAAGGTATTCCACGACAATAAGTTGAAGCTGTAAAACCCGCTAGATCGAGAAGCGCGCCCCCTCCGACTGCGATGAGGCAGGTTTCCCGGCAATACCCCCTTTCGATAAGAGCATCTTCAATTTTTTCCTTCATGGCACGGGATTTGATTGATTCACCATGAGGCAAAACGATTTTGTCCTCTTTTATTTGGGGAAGCAGGCCGTGGATCGCTCTTGTTGTAATAAGGAATGGCCTGAGGGAGTGGGATTTCGCATAGGCGAATGCTTGATCAAGAAGGTTGTCCCCAAATGCCAAATCGTATTGAATTGAGGGGGGTGAAATGTTGACCGGAAGAATTTCTTTAACAGGCATGCCCTTTAAAATAAACTAATGAAAGGATTTTACAAAACATTTTACGTGATCCAAAGGAATCAAGAAGTTAGAATTGAGCCATGGTAGAGATTTACAGCTATGACATCACCACTCATGAGCGTTTTGCCCGTGACCAGCAAGAGGTCGAGGCGTTCCGCAAACAGTATCATATTCCCCCTAGCCGCGCAAAGTTAATCGCCGTGCAGACGCGGGTTTTGGACTTTATTCCAAAACAGCCGGCCGTCGCGCTGCTCATGCAGACCTATCAGCGGAAGATGTGGGCCCGCTTCATGATCCCCAAAAACTATTACACGCAGCGTTTTACATCCTCCTATGTCGCCCCCTCTTTGGGAGCCGCCGAAAAGCAGGAGGCTGATAAACATAAGATTCAGGCCTTCCTCAAAAACCAGACGCGCGGAAGGGTAGTGCGCCGCAAGGAAGAGCGCGGAGATCGAGACGAAAGGGAGAGAAGCCGGGATGAGGAGATGCTGGACGAGGGGGAAACGATTATTGAGATGATGGAAAAAGGGGTTAAGGAAACAAACGAGATGATAGATTTCGTCATCGCGCGCATGCACCAATTCGTACAGGCTTAAAACGTATGGCTATCGTAAACTGGAGAGCGATTTTAGGTTGGACGGACGAGCAGCTCGAAGAGCTCCGCTTTTCCGGCTTCTCTTTTTTAAGAGAGGGGCATTACAAAAAGGCCCTTCTCTTTTTCGAGGCTCTCGTCATCATCGACCCTTTAAGCGTTTACGACACCCAAACCCTTGGCGCGCTCTATCTACAGATGGGCGAGGGGAAGAAAGCTGTCGATACCCTTGATCAAGCGCTCGCTCTCGATCCTCTCCATGAGCCGACCATTCTTAATAAAGTGAAGGCCCTATTGACAGTGAAGCAAAAAGGCGAGGCGCTTGCACTCGCAAAATCACTCGAAAAGAGCGAAGACCCCACCATCGCAAATGACGCGTCTGCCCTACTGGCCGCCTATCGCTGAATTTTTTTTCAACAATCCTCTTATAAAGAATGAACCGATAAGGGAGGTTGCTAGGACGACAAAAGCACCTGCATTGTATACCTTTTCGCTCAGCCACCCCAACTCCAAACCATGGCTGAGTACGACCATAGTCACTTCGGCCCTTGGAATCATGCTGAGAGAAAGAAGAAGAGCTCCCATTGAAGTGATCCCAATCAGCCGAGCCGGAACCCAAACTCCCAACAATTTACCGGCGACAGCCGCAATGAGAATCAAGAAGAATAGATACCACGTATCCACAGCGAAATCGAGTGTGATTTGATAGCCGATCCAAAAGAAAAAAAAGGGAGCAAAAAAATCCAGAAGCGTTTTCATAGAGGCGTCTATGCGCACAGATCGCGGATCGCGGCTAAACGCAATCCCTGCGAAAAATCCTCCAATAATAAGGGAAAATCCGAGAAGAGAGGCGATGCCGGCTATGATCATCCCAATCCCTACGACACTCAGCATGGAATCGGGCATTTTTTCGTATCGAATGAGCTCTGTCATGATCTTTTTTTCGGCAAAATGGGAAAAGAGATAGCAGCCGGCAATTAACGCGCTCAGCTTGAGGAAAAAAAAGAGTAGATTCCAGGCCAAAAATTCCTCTTCCAAATGGCCACCTCCCAGCAAAGCGGTCAAGAGGGAAAAAAGCAAAATGGCAATGATGTCGTCCATAGAGGCGAGATCAAGTAAAAAGGCTCCCTCTTTTTTCCCTTGTAAATCGCGTTCGCTCCAGGAAGAGACGGTTACGCCGATCCCCGTCGCTGTCATTGCAATCCCTAAAACCAGAGAGACCCAGAAATCCAATCCAAAGATATAAGCTGCAAAAAAGACACAAAAGCCGCTCACAACTACTTCGCAAAAAGAGACGAATCCCGCTTTTAAAATGACCGCGAGCATCTTATTTAGGTTCGTTTCAATGCCTATGTGAAAGAGAAGAAGGGTAACCCCTATTTTGGCAAGCAAGCCGATCGTAAAAGTAAATTCATCACCACCCCAGTCAAATTGATCCGCAAGAAAACGGCCTAGCAAACCCAGAAAAATGTACCCGATCAGGGAGGGCATTTTGAGACGGAGGAACAAGGCGCTTGTCCCTAAAAAACATAAAACAAAAGCTCCGATAACGATGATTAAATAGGCATATTCCATATCAATATTGATAGAACGAAAGCTCGAAATCGCAAAGAAAAAAGTCGATGATTAAGGTCTTCAGAAAGAAGTTCTTGTTATATTATTTTTGTGGAAAATTTGTTCATAAAATTGATTAACAATAAGTTAGATGTTTGCAAGCCGGAAAGATTTTTTTTCGATCAGAACTGCTTTGATCATGAAACAGTTAGTCGGCACCCTCGATTTTTGAGCGTTAAATTTCTTGCGGCCTAACAAAACAGATGGTACATTTTCAACCTTGTTCACAACTCAAAGAAATGACTCTGAAGCCACTGTGGAAAACATTGTTCACATCATCACAATAAGGAATTCCCTATGCTGACATGCGATGCCCGCGATACCTGGACACAGTTTCTTGAATATGTAAAGAAGCGCTGTTCCCTGACAGCCTTCGAGAACTGGCTGGCTCCAATTAAGGTATTGGACTCCTCCCCTCAAGAGATTTGTTTAGAGGTACCGAACATTTTTGTGAAAGCCTACCTTCTGGACAATTACAGACGCGATTTGTGTTCATTCCTCCCAGTCAACGCAGAGGGCGAACCTGCTATCCGCTTCGTAATCGCCGATCAAACGCCCCGTAAAACACCTTTGACGCCCCCGAAACAAAGCGTTGCCACTTCTGTTGAAGAGATTGCCGCATATGAGTTGAGACTGAATCCCTCTTACAGGTTTGACAATTTCATAGAAGGAGCATCGAATCAATTTGTGAAGTCCGCTGCTATGGGAATCGCTAACCGTCCCGGTCGCTCTTACAATCCCCTTTTCATCCATGGAGGTGTCGGCCTAGGGAAAACCCATTTGCTGCATGCAATCGGTCATTATGCACGGGAGAACCACAAAAAATTACGCGTACAGTGTATTACGACCGAAGGGTTCATCAACGATTTAGTCGATAGCCTGCGCAGCAAGTCTGTCGATAAAATGAAGCGTTTCTACCGATCGTTGGATGTCCTGCTCGTCGACGATATTCAATTTTTGCAAAACCGGCTCAATTTTGAAGAGGAATTCTGCAATACATTTGAAAGTTTGATCAACCAGAATAAACAGATCGTGATCACCAGCGACAAACCTCCCGGCCAGCTCAAGCTCTCAGAGAGGATCGTCGCACGGATGGAATGGGGTCTTGTCGCACATGTGGGGATGCCTGATCTTGAGACGCGGGTTGCGATTTTGCAGCATAAGGCCGAACAGAAAGGGCTGAAGATCCCCAACCAAGTCGCTTTTTTTATCGCAGAACACATCTTCAGCAATGTCCGCCAACTCGAGGGGGCGATCAACCGTCTGACCGCCCATTGCCGCCTTCTTGGCCAAGAAGTCACCGAGGAACTTGTCGAACAGACTTTGAGCGAGTTATTTCAAACCGCTCCCAAACAGAAAATTTCGGTGGAAAACATCTTGAAAAGCGTGGCAACCGTCTTTCAGGTGCGGATCCATGACCTGAAAGGGACATCGCGCACAAAAGAGATCGCGATTGCCCGGCAGGTCGCGATGTTTCTAGCCAAGGAGATGATCAACGATTCTCTCATGATGATCGGCGCCTCTTTCGGAAAAACCCACTCCACAATTTTGCACGCGTGCAAGACAATTGAAAATAAAATCAAAAAAGATGAATCATTAAGGCGGCAGATCGCCCTCTGCAGACGCAATATCGAGCATTAAAAAAAGGTATTCTATATGTTTCGGCGCCCAGGAAAAAATCCATTGGATGAACATGCATCTCTCTACGAAGAAGAACCGCATATCTCTTCACCTTACAAGTACGGACCTCCTAAAGAGGAAGCTCCACCCCGCATTTTTGACACGCCGCATCAAGGAGGCCGTACGCATGCCCGCCCCCTCGAGACGCATGAGGAAGAGAATTGGAAGGGCCCCGAGCAAACCCCCTCTCTTCCTCACCATTTTATGAAAGAAGAGGACCCTGAAACAACTCTTGGAGAGGGAGTCACTTTCCGCGGAGAGCTGAGCTTCGAGCGCCTTTTGCGCATCGATGGCTCCTTCGAGGGAGAGCTTCTCTCTCAAGGCAAAGTTATCGTCGGCCCTAAGGGAAAAGTGAAAGCCAATCTCAGCTTGCGCGAAGCGATCATCGAAGGCGAGGTCGAAGGAAACATCACTGTACAGGAGAAGCTCGAACTGCGTGGAGAGGCATGCGTGAAAGGCGACATCGAAGCGAAATCGCTCTGTATTGATGAGGGAGTTCAGCTTATAGGCCATGTGAATGTCGTTCCCAACGCTTCAGAAGAAGCTCTTTAGCTCACATTTTTCAACTGATTCTGCTATATAACTGCCCTTGCGAATGTAAGGGCGTAGATTTTTTTCGGGAATCCCTCCTTTAAGGCTTCGGCCGTTTGATGCAACGTTCTACCTGTCGTCATCACATCATCGATTAAGAGGAGAGTTTTTTCTTCGATCTTGGTTCCCCTTTTTAAATAGAAACTCGATTCCTGAGGATCTTCACACGCTTCACGATTAAGCCCTGCTTGCGAGAGATCTCCTATCCGCCGCCCTACACAAGGCAGCACTTCTCTCTTCACAAGCTTTGCGAACGCTTTCGCGAGAAGCCTTGCATGATTCGTTCCTTGAAACCAGAGTCGACGCGGTACAGGGACGATGAGATCTGGAGTCTCCCACCCTAAACGATCGAACTGCATTACCATAAACGCACCTGCCGTTTTAGCCAGATAGGACATCCGCCCATATTTCATCCTCTTGACCATGGTCTCGACTGGAGAGGTGTAATCGAGGGCCGAGGCGACTTTTATCTGCCATCTTTTTTTACGCGTGCATTCAGGGCAGGGGCGTCGGCCATCGTTCTCCACGAAGCAGAATGGGCAGCGCGTCCATGGATCAATTAGCTCGAAAGAGGCGGCACATCCCTTGCAGATCAAAGAGGGAGATTTTTCCTCACAATGCAAACAGATAGGCGGGAAGAGGATATCAAAAAGAAAAAATTGACTTGATTTCACCCTGTCGTTTTACTGTTTCTTTACAAATGAGGTCCAATGAAAAATTTTCTTTTTGCCTTTTTTTTGATCTTCTCGAATTTCACTCTTGATGGGCTAACAGTCACATCCGGGATCACAACAATTGTCGGCAGAGGCGCCATCGCAAATCGTCAGTTAGAAGGATCGACCGCAGGAAATGCCGTCGCGATTTGGACTGAGAGCAGCCTATCTTCCCAAGTTCAAGCCGCCTATTTCGACGGAACCAGATGGTTTGCACCCTTGACGCTTGCCCCGGGTGCTTTTCCTCAAGTCGGAGTTCCCACTAGCGGGAGTGCTGTTGCGGTTTGGTTGAATACTTTGAATGCAAGTTCGACCCAGATTTTTGCTTCCCGTTTCAATCCATTAAACAATACGTGGTCTACACCGCGGCAGATTTCAACTCCGGGAATCAACTCCGCTCCGCAAATCGCAGTAAATTCCCAGGGGAATGCATTAGTTGTCTGGATCCAAAACTTTCCCTCCACCATTCAGGCCGCGACATTCAATGCTTCAACCTCAAGTTGGTCGGGGCCCTTTACGCTCATCATCGGATCGGCTTCATCACCGCAGGTTAGCCTTGATGACTCTAATCGAGGAATTGTGATGTGGTTTGGACCTACCTTTGGCATCGAGGCTGTGACTGTCGCTGTCCCGTAAACTCGCCTTATAGCAGAATCAGTTGAAAAATTCACATTTTGACCTGCGTGAAAGCCCCGTGATGGATCGATCATAAGTGACCCCACATTTCTAATATTGATTCACTTATGATCGGTCAAGCCCGGGAGCTTTTACGCAGGTCAAAATGTGAATTTTTCAACTGATTCTGCTATAACATGTTTCTTGCGATAATATTAATTATTTGGTTGTGTCCAGAAAATTGTGCAAAAACTTTAGGCGTATGAAAATCTCCTATTGTTTTAAGCGGCGTTTTCTATCGCCTCAAGTTTGAGTTTTTTCTCTTCTTTGTAAAAATCCATATTCACATAACGCTTATCTTC
>JAFIGI010000013.1 GCA_020831465.1 Chlamydiales bacterium | reverse complement strand
GAATCGAACCATTTTTACGAACTGTATTTGAGTAGCAGTGAGGACAAGAGATATTCATGAGTTTCTCCTATTTTTTTCAAAAAAAATAATTAGAATCCTCATAAATTAAAACCTTTAAATCACTACATGTTTAGGGCTACCGATTGTAGAGCGTCTATTAAAAAAATTGACCGGCTTTGTAAAAATGTTTATTTCAGGACGTGTTAAGGCTAGGGCTTACGGCAGTCGATTTTAAAGTTGGGTTCCAGAGATTCAGATACCTTGTTGACAAGAGATTGAACACTATCGGAACAGATACTTTGATTGAACTCTCTAATTAATCCGGTACAGGATTGAGGGTTGGAGTTTTCCTTGAGGCATTTTTTAATCCGCCTCATTACCTCCAACTCTTTAGAGAATTCCCTACACTCTTCTAAGGGAAGAGATTCTTTAACCCACTGAGCCTTTGCTTTTGGATCGTTTAGAAAGGAAAAGTTATTGCTGAGATTGCTAATTAGAACAAAGGCTGCTTTAGCTTCGTCGCAGGATAAGCTCATGATATTCCATTTTTTTCCTTAGAAGCATACACCTAGTTAAGGTTTTGTGAAAGGGTAGAATTAAGTAAACTTTTATCGATCAAAGCTGGAAAGTTTGAGGGGTCATGGGGAAGGGTTTTCCCTTTCCCCCATTCCAGAAATTGTTTGCGCCCACTTCGTAGGAGACTAAGAGCTGTTCACCGGGCCGGATTTTTTTCTTCACGAAATAGACGACTTCGATAAGGGAGGGAGCAATCCCATAATGATTATTTGGGATACAGACCGTATAGGCAGCCAGGTTGGGTTTATCAGAATGGTTAATATATCGGGTAAAGTTCCCCTTCTTCCAAGCATCGAGCTTAAAGGAGTAAAGGCGCTTAGGGTGGGGGAGGCGTGCCTTGTCCCAGTACCGCTGTTCTTCTCTGTCGAGTAGGAGGTTTTCAATTAGAGAAAATGCATAAGCCGATTCATCCGGAGCATTTTGAGGTACAAGAGAAATTTCTCCCGCGTAGGGAGCGATAACCTGCCCCTTAACTAAAGGAGATGCTTTGGGATGTAAAAAAATTCCATAGCCCAGATCCTTGTTCAGTTTCTTACGTACAAGGTGTTTTGGTATTCCTCCTCCTAGGATCGGCTCTTTCAGAGAGGCGATTTCTTTCAATTCTTCTTTTGTTAAAGGGGCAAGGGAGCCGAATTCAAGCTGAATTGACTTTTCTAAAAGTGGCTTTATTTCTGGATCATAAAACGCTTGAATTAGATTAAAAGAAGTCATAATAACCATTGTAAAGAATTGAGATTTTTTTGTCGGTTTAAATCAAATCTCTTCGTCAGGTTTCCCGCGGAGCCGCTTTTTTGCTGCATGCTGAGCTTTCTTCTGCCGCTGCTTTTCTCTTATCGATTTCGGGATCCGAGTCGCCTTGCGAAGAGGCTTGCGGTAGTTAAGATGCTCGACTTTTGCCCTCAACTTAGTGAGGCATTCCCGTTTATTTAGATGTTGGCTTCGTTCCTTTTGACTTGTTACGATGATTCCTGTGGGAAGGTGGGTCAGACGAACAGCGCTGTCGGTGACGTTTACATGCTGTCCACCGCGTCCGCTTGCACGATAGGCTTCTACACGGCATTCGGCTAAAAGGTCCTCGTCTTTTTCAGGCAATGTGATCTGGGCTAAAGTAAGTTTTTCAGCTCTGCTCATCTTTTTTATTTCAATCTCTCGTTTGGAGGCTTCTGAACGGTTTTGAAAAGTTTCGCGGTAGATAATCTTTTCGGGTTTAGAGAGGCGGAAATAACGGGCGCCTCCCTTTTGCCGCAGATGGTTCTGAAAACGACGCTCCATATCGTTTGTAATTCCGGTATAGAGAGTTCCGGTCTCTGTTTGGATGATATAGACAATCCATGCTCTCATAATACTTTAAAATTATTTTTTACTAACGTATGTATCCTAAATAATGGGAAAAAGAACGCTTTTTTTGCTTCTGGCGATCATTTCGATAAATTTCTTGCATGCTAAAGAGGGGCCGCCTCCACTTCTCACTGCTGGTGGCGGATATTGGGAAGCAGGAAAAAAACATTCGGGAAGTTTGATTCAATTTGAATACCGCTTTGGCAGCTATTGTTTTTACACCGTTAGGCCCCAGCTCGTCTTCATCTTCCCCGAATGCAACGCGATTTTTGCCGGACTCGGGATAGGATATGAGTTTTACTTGACACGCCATTTTCTGATTACCCCTAGTTTTACCCCCGGAGCCTATTTTAAAGGAAGTAGAGGGAGGGATATGGGATTTCCCCTTGAGTTCAGGTCTTCTATTGAGGCGGCATTTGAATGGAGGAATTGTAGGCTGGGAGGGCAATTCTACCACATCTCGAACGCCTCCCTGGGAAATCGCAATCCGGGTGGTAATGCCTACGTCCTCTTTCTAGCTATTCCCCTTCAAATTTAATCGACTCTATTAACTTTCTCGACTAAAATGGCGTTGCAAATTGATAATCAAGCAATTATAATGCTCTCCTGAAAGGAAAATTTATATGCTTAAAAAAACATTTTTCACTCTAATGTTCCTATTCACAGCAGCGCTTTATGCAGGTTATACCCACATCGAAGAAATGACCCCCGGCCAGATTCGCTTTTCTTCCAAAAATGT
This sequence comes from Chlamydiales bacterium, assembly GCA_020831465.1. Taxonomy (GTDB): domain Bacteria; phylum Chlamydiota; class Chlamydiia; order Chlamydiales; family JAAKFR01; genus JAJACP01. The sequence goes on along the minus strand of JAFIGI010000013.1, from coordinate 8,737 downwards.
GGAAGAAAAGGTGGTGCAAGCCCTTCTGAAGGGAGATGCCTTTTTCAATCCCCTAGAGGGGACCTTTATCGGAAAATATTATGGCGGCAAGAGTCTTTTTCCTGAGGAGGAAGCGCTTCCGGTAGTAAAAGGGAGGCATGGTTATGTATTGGCGGACGGTCATCATCACGTCCTCACTGCGCTTGCACTTGGACTTCCATGGGTCCCTACAAAAGAAATCGCCGATTTGAGCCATCTAGCGGAAGATGCTTTTTGGGTTGAGATGGAGCAAAAGGGCTGGGTCCATTTATACGGCCTCGATGGAGTGAAACGTCTGCCTCCCGCCGATTTCAATTTGCTCGAAGAGGATCCGAATCGCTATTTTGCGGCAATCACCGCCAGGAAATGCGGAGAGGATGGAAATTTAAGCCGCTCGCGAGGGGCGGAGTATCCACTTTGGATTAAAGTCGGAAAGGATATCCCATTTATCGAATTCAAAATCTCGGACGCCCTTTTCGCCAGCGGTTTCCGGTACGAGTACAACATGGGAAATAACCCCGATGAAGCGACTGTGGAAGAGGCCCGCTGCATTCTTATCAAGGCAGATATCCCCGGTTTGCGCCTCGTCAAAGAGCGCAAGCATTGGAAAGAGATCTCTCTATCCGACGATTTCAGACCAGCGGGAGTATAAATGTTCAATTTTGCGCTCGAGGTCGGCGATTGTTCGGCAAGCGGCTTGGAGTTTCTCAAGATCTTCCGTCGGTAAAGAAGTGTTGAGGTAAGCAAGCTTCTCCTCTGCCTCCGCGATTTGTTTTTCAATTTGCTCAGCCTCTCTCTTCTGTTTGCTGGAGTCTCGCTTTTCAGAACGTTTCTGAGGAGGGGCGGCTTTTTTTCGAGGCTCGCTTTCCCATAGCCTGTACGCTGAATACAATACACCGCTTTTGAGACAGAGAAACCTGTTGCACGTACGCTCTAGCAGATACCGGTCATGCGTGATCAGTACAACGGCCCCGGGAAAATCGATCAGGTTTTCTTCCAGGGTTTCGAGGGTAGGGATGTCGAGATCGTTTGTCGGCTCGTCAAGAAGCAGAATATCGGCCGGCTGGAGCATGAGGCGGGCTACGGCGATTCGGGCACGCTCACCGCCGGAGAGCTTCTCTAGAGGCATTTCAAGAGAACTCGGAGAAAATAGAAACCGTTTGCACCATCCATTCACATGGATGGGTACTCCGTGGTAGGTCACATAGTCGCCGTTAGGTGAAAGCGCTTCACGCAAAGTCAGATGGAGGGGGAGTTGCTCTCGGTGTTGATCAAAATAGACGATCTTAAGCGCGTCTGCCTCTTTAATTGTTCCCTGGCTTGGCACCAGCTCCCGCGCAAGAAGACGCATCAGGGTCGTTTTCCCCGACCCGTTCGGGCCGATAAGGCCAAGCCGCGCACCCGGAGAGAGGGTGATATCGAGATTCTTAAAGAGAGAGTGGTATCCTAGATTTTTCGCAACCAGAAGCTTGCGTGTTTCTCGTTCGGTTGCTTCGAATTGGATTTTCGCGGCTTTTTGGGTGTTGCGTTTTTTTAGCTCGGCATGTTCAGAAAAAATTTCAGCGGCTTGTCCAAGGCGGGCTTGGGATTTTGAGGTCCGCGCCTTGGGGGTTTGGCGCATCCACTCTCTTTCGCGCCGCACTTTCGATCCGATCGAGCGTTGCTGTTGGATCTGCCCCTCCAAAAATTGCCCTTTTTTCTCGAGAAAACGTTCGAAGGAACCGTCGATCGAGAAGACTCCGCCCGGATAGCTTTTATTGATCTCGATCGTCCGGTTGGTCATTTTCTGTAAAAAATAGCGGTCGTGGCTTACAAGAACGAAGGTTGTCGCTTCCTTAAGCAGAAAGGTCTCGAGCCAGAAAACTCCCTCAAGGTCGAGATGGTTGGTCGGTTCGTCAAGAAGAAGAATGTCGGGGCCCTTCATCAATTCGAGGGCGATCGCCAGCCGTTTTTTCCATCCCCCTGATAGAGTTTGAGCTGATTCTTCATTTCCTTGAAAGCCCATTTTGCTCAACCAAGCCTTTGCGGTGTGTTCGGAGGCTGTCTGCTCGAGCAAAATTTCGAATGGAGACTTATCCGGGAATTCCTGCATTTGGGCAACATACCCGATCTTGAGATCCTTTCTTGAGGAAACGCTCCCCCTGTCTGGGAATTCAACCCCGGCTAGAATCTTCAGGAGAGTCGATTTTCCTGCTCCGTTCGGGCCAATCAGGCCGATCCGGTTGCCTGAAAAAATACTGAAGCAAAGATCCCGAAAAAGGGGCTCGGACCCAAATGACTTTTCAAGAGATTGGGTGTTAAGCAATAACGACATGGAAATATTTTATCATCTTAACAATTGTTGTGATATCATTCTTTTACACAGATAAAACTTTCTCAGTGATATCGGGCCACATCTCTTCAGCAGCCATAGCCTGGCGGAGTTTCTTGTATGTTTCGCCGTCATAGATCTGCCAAAATTCGGCTTGGGTATAGTAAGAGCGACTATAGAGGACCTTCCGCCCACCATAGAGTTGAGTTTTCCTCTCGAGATCCCGCATAAGCGTTTCCATAGAGGCCGCGCGGTTCGGAACGCCGTAGAGCCCTACATTGAGGATCGGCTCCTCGAGACCGTGAGGGGCGAAAATTTGCTTGAAAGGACTTTGTTTGATCGGGCAGAGCCATATGGGAAAGACTCCCGGTTCGTCCATCGCCTCCTGCAAAAAGAGGAGCCCCTTAGAGGCGGGCATGCAAAAGTCTTGTATAATCAAACGGTCCTCTACCCACTTCTCAGCTTTATGGTGCAGTTTCCACAAGCGCTGACTTGTCATCAGATTCAACCATAAACGCCCCGGCTTGGGAAGGGGCTGCATCTTTTGAAGCGTTTTTTGAGAAAAATAGGGCTTAGAGGGTAGTTTTAAAAGGCCTTCGGCGATGAAACGGCTCAAAAAGGGGAGTTTAAACAGATAGGCTCCCATCCAAAAGGCTCCCGGATCGTAGCGAAAAAGATATGAAGTAAGGGGGAGGATGGTTTCTTCCTCTTTTTTAGCCTCTTCAAAGTACCAGTGCTTGGTAGTGGGCGCTTTATCGGTTAAACTCCCTTCGATCATAACGGTCAGATCCTTTCGAAAAGCAATGCCGTCAAGAAAATCCGCCTCCGTTTCCGTATAAGGCTTTGCGACCTTGAAGCTCCGTAGAGAGACAGAGGGGGAAGCACGAACCAACTGGATTTCAGCTAAGACAAGCAAGCCTAGTGAACCGTATGAGCCGGGAACGGCATGATAGAAAGCGCTATTTTCTTCAGTGCTCGCGCGCACGAGCCTCCCGTCACCGAGAATGAGATGGAAGGCAATACAGGTGTCGCTAAAGATTCCCCATTTATGGGAGCTGCTTTCTGCAGCGCATCCCATGATCGCTCCGCCAACCGAAATCCCTTTAAATTCGGGAACAACAGGTGGAATCAACCCAAAACGGAGAGTTTCTTGCACAAGAAGCTCCATAGTGAGACTCGGTTCCGCGTAGGCGACCTTTTTTTGTGTATCGAGACGAACAGAATTTAAGCTGCTCAAATCAAGGCGATTGCGTCCTTTATTGTACGATTTAGAGCGTGTCGTATTTGAGCTTCCAAAACGGCAAAGTGCCCCACGCTTTCCCTCCTTGGAAAGGCGGCGGATCTCTGCTTGGAGTTCTTCAACTTTTTTTGATACCACCCCTATTTGATACGCGCTTGAAAGATTTTTTGAAAGAAGAGCCGCGCGCTTTCTTCCTTTTTTCCGGCCTGGCCTTGTTCTTCTGCTCACCCCGTAATCCGATCTCATCAGGACCTTCAATCGGTTTCTCTTTCAAGACCATTGAAAGGAGTTTGCAAACGAGCACTTCAAGATCCATTTTTTCTTGTAGATGTCTGAGAAGAGTCGCACGTACTTCTTCATTAAGCGTCTGATCTGTGATTTGCTCGATCAAAAGAGAGATTTGCGCCTCCTTAACCTCTTTTTTACTCGGGATGAAACGTTGAACGAGCTCGCCTCCTGTATGCTTTTGAAAGCGTAACAATTTATAAAGTTCTTTCGGCGTGACAAAAGTAATCGCCTTCCCCTTTTTTCCGGCTCTTCCGGTGCGCCCAATACGGTGTACATAGTTTTCGACGTCAAAAGGGATGTGATAATTGATCACATGGCTGACGTCGACAATATTTAATCCTCTGGCCGCAACATCGGTCGCAACAAGGATGTTTGTCTGCCCGGAACGGAATTCGTGAGTGACGCGCTGTCTTTGGTTCTGTTCCATATCCCCATGGAGGCCCTTCGCGCGCAAACCGCGTTCCGCAAGAATTCCCGATAGGCGGTCGACCTCCTTCTTCGTTTTACAAAAAATGATCGATTTTACGACTTGCTTCCCTTCAAACAAGCGGATAACCGCGTTGTCGCGCTCATGATCCTCGATGAGATAATAGGTCTGCGCAATATCTTCATGGGCGGTTCTATCCGCAGCGGTTTTTACAAAGACAGGTGCTTCAAGAATTTCGGTAATCAACTTTTCAATAGCTTTCGGCATTGTCGCAGAAAAGAGAAGAGTCTGCCTCTTTTCGGGCAGGTGACCGAAAATCGCTTGAATGTCTTCGTAAAACCCCATGTTAAGCATTTCGTCAGCCTCATCAAGGATTACCATTCTTGGACGAAAATTGGGAAGCCGCTTTGAGTTCAGAAGATCAAGCAAGCGTCCGGGAGTGGCCACTAAAATTTCCGCACCATTTTTAAAGGCGTCGATCTGATTCTTAAATGATTTTCCGCCACAGATGGCGGCGACCTTCAGTTTGCGGTGTCTGCCCAGCCGGGTAAGTTCGTCGGCAACCTGAAAGGCGAGCTCGCGGGTCGGAGTGATAATTAAGACTTGAGCTTCACCGGCCTTTTTCATGAGCTGTATCGCCGGCAAACCGAATGCCGCTGTTTTGCCTGTTCCTGTTTGCGCCTGTCCGACGACATCAGCTCCAGATAAAATGAGAGGGATAACCTCCCTTTGGATCGGACTGGGTGTATGAAATCCGATCTCTTCAATGGTTGCCAAAAGGGGTTGCTTAAGGCCTAAATCTTCAAAACTAGGAGTAGAATACATAATTTTTTACCAAAATTGATTAGGAGAGGGTTTAACCTCTGGATGTTGGATTTGAAAACGTTCAAACTCTTTTTTTGATGTTTGACGCTCACCTTTGCTATCTCTGTGGTAGAAAGAGAGGGATCTCTCTGCGCTGTTGTAGCGTAACACGAGATGTAAATGGGAAGGATCTTCTCTATTTTTTCCTTCCTCCCAATTCAGATCGCCAAGATCGAAGATTAGGGGAAGTTTGTGAGCGTGGCAAATCGCAAGCTCCAAATCATAGGGATCGATCACGGCGATCTTATGAAAGATTAGTTGTTTTCTTAACAAAAGAGCTAACTGGTAGGGGAGGATACGCGTTGGCTCGATGTTGAGGCTTATTTCCATTTGATGAGTGGTTTGAGCCTTTACAGTAATGTTAAGATTTTGAATGGTTTTTTTTAGGTTTATTTGGGTTTTGGGAATTTTTGCAAATTCTTCATCAATTATTTTTTTTGCAAGCTTATAGTTTGTTGCTTTATTTAATAAATCCGAACGTACTCTCTCGTAAGTAAGAGAATGAAAATGGATCTCTTTGAAATATTCTTGAAGTTCGGACCTGAGTTCTTTATTGGAACCGGTGTAGCGGTTGATCACTGCGGATAGGATTTCAGCAGGGATTCTACCTCTCATGCGTGCATTCGCCGGATTGAAGATCGTCTTTTGAATAAAGTTGTAAAAGGTAGAAGTAGGATTGAAGAAGAGGCGGAGACGATTCGGTGAGAGAGTCCAGATATGTTCACCTAGAGTATAGACTAAGATCCGTGGAGTAGCCTGAAAGAGACTTCTGTCCAGTTTGTCAAGGACATTTAGCAGTTTACCTAAAAATTCGTAGGGGGTCATGGCGCCGCTTATTTGTTGGATCGCGACTTGTAACCCCAAAACGCGTTGAAGAACTTCATTCGATCTGCCTCCCTTCTGTTCGAACAATAGAAGATTGGCTGCGCGCAAATGATATCCGGAGATTCCCTTTTGCGCGATTTGACTCGCTGCATATTTGGCAATGCCGAGTGCAAATCCTCTAGAAGTGACTCTAAATTTAACCTTTGAGAAGAGGATAGAAGGGTATATCTTCCTCTCTTCTTCTCGAAGTTCTTTCTCTACCTGACCGACTATTCCTCGCACGGCACTCTGGAAGTCTGTTATCCTTTCGAGAAGAGCATATTCATTTCCTTCCAGATAAAAGAGGCGCATGGAATCCTCGAAGACACTGACCAGGCTGCTGCAATTTCCTTTGAATCCTACAAATTCTTTTTCACCGACTTTCACTCCATCATTTATTTTTCTCACTTCTATTTCGGAGCAACTTTCAAACCAGAGCCTTTCGCCTAACTTGGTGCGGATTTTGTTTAGAAGAATTGACTTGCAGGTTTGGTTGGAAAAAGAGGTAAGGCTTTCTTCGACCTCGTGGATGATTTTGTTGAAGAACTTCTCTTTATTTTCTGAGTAGGCCTTTTGTGTCTCACCTGTTTCGGGGTAGTTTAAATAGGCGAATTCCATAACAGCGAGAGCTAAATGAATTAATATGTTGTATTTGTAAGCATAATACAATTTAGCTGCATAAGGGAGGCAGTCGCTCTTTTCTTGAGAGTAAACAATTGTGTTCAAAGCTTTTTGAAGAGGGGCAGCTTCAACCGATTCGGGATGCTCTTTCGGGCATCCATTAATATTCAAGATTGAATGGATATGTTTAAAAGTCGATAGGGAAGATGCCTTTTCAATTTCAAGCTTGATGTCGAGATCTTTCTTATAAAAAAGGCGTTTTTCGAGAAGGGGAGCGATCGGAATCCCGATCTGCTCGTTAAACTTGAAATACCCCCCTTCAAGCCATGAAACCATCTTCTCTAAAGTTTTGTAGGGAGCGTTTTCGATCGCATAAATCAGTGCTCCTATGGCGTAGCAGTTAGGGCGGTTGATTTGACGAATGTCATGGAAAAGAAACATAAAGCAGTCCCAAAAGAGATGCGTTGAGCTCAAGGCATCTTTCGGGTTGAGTTTTAGATCGATGCGGATGGCATCCTCTAGATCGGGATGGACAGTGATTTTTCTTCCAAATAGTCCGGAAAAGGCATGATTCGCGAGAACCTGCTTTGCAACAATGACGATATGTTCATGGTGTTCAGGTCTAAGATAGTTTGTGACTCCATACTGCGGGGACTCCAAGATAGAGAGGAGAGCGTAGAGGCCTCCTCGGTTATAGACTTGGGTAGAGGTCATAGCCATATGGGCGAAGGCCCGCAGCAGATAATGTGTCTTACCCGTGGGTACTCGCTCGTCGGCAATGGGATGAGATTTGATCAATTCCGCGACTTGATGCTCGATCTCTTTGGCCCGGTAAGAGATCAGCGATTTAGCATCGTGAGGGAATGGATGATTTGGGTGGTCGAGATAGAACAGGATCATTCCAAGCTCGCCCATTTTTTCGCAATGCGGTAAGGAACCGTGTAATAATTCTTTTATGCGTGTGCGTAAAGAAATCCGAGTTTGGAGAGAGGGGAAGGTGTTTTTTTGAGTAGGATTTTTGTGGATTGACATCTCGATTTGTAGAATGAGCTCGCGGATATCGAAAAAATGCGTCGTATTCTGTCCCATCGGAATTTGGAAGAAGTCGAACTTGTATACTTCGGAAATCAAGTTGTAACAGGGGGGCTTCCTCGCCACAAAGGGGCTAGATGGAACTCTTTTGTTCGTTTCGGAAATCGAGGCTTTTGGAGTAGAGGGGGATAGAGGTTTTTTCGTTTTTATCGGGCTTGACCACGGACAAGTAGGAGAAAGAGATATTACCATAGAGTTCTTACTGAATAAAGCTATAGATTAACTGATTAACTCTAAATTTTCTAGAAAATTATTCGTGTGAAGAGACCGAAAAAGGGATAAAAGTTTTACAAATCCTTATAGCTCACCGTACGCAAAAAAAGATCATACCTCCCTCGTCGTATATAGCGCAAGGCCATCCCCCCTCCACTTTTGCCCGATTAGAGAAAAGGATGAGACCATGTTATGTAGACTAGAGTATATGAAGATAAATTATTTTTTTGGTTTAATTTATTGTTATTAATAAGTATAATTCATTTGTAAATTATTTTATGGTTAAATTATTTTATGTCTAAACCTATTGGTCGAGTTGAAACAAGGGCTCTGCACACCCCCTATCAAAAAAAGACCTATACAGAAAATTATTTAGCAATATCCGTTGTCTCTTTAGCGGCAATAGGGGCTGTTGTAGGTGTTTTAGGTATTCTTGCTTCCTCCGGATTCAATCTTCATTACTTTAATACGTTAAATGTTCTCACTATCCAGGGTGGGGCACTCTTGACTGGTATAGCAATTCCTTTTGGATTAGCTGGTGGAGGGATACTTATTGTAAGATCTTGTCTCCCAAAAAAAGTCGCTCCGACAAGTTCTGATGATCCTGGCGGAAAAGCTACTTTATACCAAGCTCTACTTGAACTCCCCGATGAAAGGTTTTTTATACTGCCACCAATTGATCGAGACACGGGTTTGCGCTAAACTAATCGCCGTGAACAAGGAGATTGTATGGCACCGAATACGAAATCAGAAGAAATCAGAAGAGTCCCTAAACGCTGGACAGCGAGTCGTAAAAAAG
>JAFIGI010000043.1 GCA_020831465.1 Chlamydiales bacterium | reverse complement strand
ACTTATGATCGGTCAAGCCCGGGAGCTTTCACGCAGGTCAAAATGTAAAGTTTTCAACTGATTCTGCTATACGTGCGCGGTTTCGCTTTCGCCCATCTCCATGCCTTCAGGAAAATAGCGGTTCCAGTTTTGGGTGACCAGGGCAGCCGTTTCGGAGTCGCAAAGGACCTCAGGAGGGTAACCCTCTTTCATCCGCGCATCGATAAAAAGAGGGCCTAAGAAGGAGATGTGATTGCGTACGATCCGCTTTTTGGCATGGAGGTCAGCAGCGGGCTCGAATCGTGTAAAAACGGTCCATAGAAAAGCGGCATCGTTTTTCAGCGCCTTTTCCACACTATCGACGACGACAATAAGGGGCCACTCTTTAAAGCCTTCGAAATCAAGCAGATTTTGGTTGAATGCTCCCTCAATAACGAGGCAGCCGGCAGAGTAGGGAGCGATTTTTTTAATCCCGGGGGGCTCTCCTCCTCGGTAAGAATTGGGCAGGTCTCGCTTTTTCTCGCCGATTCCGAGCATCACCCCGCGCGACCCTTTGTTCAACTCTGGACCGGTGTAGTCGAGAGTATCGAGCGAGAGATTGGAGAAGACGAAAAGGTCGGTCTCAGGAGAAAACCGCTCCAAAACGGTCTTAAGGAGCTTGCGGAAGTTACGCAAATCGACAGATTGGTCGGTCAGCAGAAGGAATTTAGTCAAAGAGAGCTGCCCTTCACCGAGAATGCGGAAAGCAGAGGCCATGCATTCGCGGTAATACCGTTCGCGGACGACGGCGGCAGAAAGGGAGTGGAAGCCGGTTTCTCCATAGCTCCACAGATCTCTTACCCCGGGCATGACGACTGGGAAGAGCGGGGAGAGGAGCTGTTGGAGGTAGTCGCCGATATAAAAGTCTTCTTGTCTGGGTTTACCCACAACGGTAGCCGGATAGATGGCCCCTTTTCGGTGGTAGAGAGCGTCGCACTCAAAAACAGGAAATTCGTGCTCCCAGCTGTAGTAGCCGTAATGGTCGCCGAAAGGTCCCTCAAGGCGGCGCACTTGCGGGCGTGCTTTTCCGACTAGAGCGAATTCGCACTCAGCGATTAGGGGATGTGGCGTATGTGCGGAAGAGCAGAGATCGAGTTTTTTCCCCTGCATCAGTCCAGAGATCAAGAGCTCGGGCACATTCTCGGGAAGGGGGGTGATGGCGCTCAAAATCAATGCGGGAGGGCCGCCGATGAAAATCGTAACGGGGAGAGGCACATTTCTGCTCTCAGCCATATGATAGTGGAAACCGCCACCCTTTTGGATCTGAAAGTGAAGCCCTGTCTCTCGTTTATTGTATCTCTGAATCCGGTACATACCCAGATTTGGAGGACCTCCTTCGGGCGGTTCGGTATAGACGAGAGGCAATGTAATGAAGTGACCTCCATCCATCGGCCATGTTTTGAGCATAGGGAGTTTTTCGAGATCGGGAGGATTGAGGCAGCGCTCCTTGACGGGTCCATTGGAGTTTCGCTTGGTTCCCAGGTGGAGGAGGTTTTTCAGAAGAGCCCGTTTTTCCCATAAGTGGGAGAGCTTCGGAGGGAAGTCTTTCGTGGCCATTTGGATAAGTTCCGCAATGACCTTTTCGGGATGGTTGGGAAAAGCGAGCTCGATTCTCTGCTTAGAGCCAAATAAATTGGTGACGACGGGAAAGGGAGAATTTTTAACGCGATGAAAAAAAAGGGCCGGGCCGTCTGCGGCCGCGACACGCCGATGAATCTCAGCGATTTCAAGATGTGGGTCGACTTCATGATGAATATCGGCAATTTCTCCCGACTTCCTGAGTCTTTGAAGAAATTGCCGGAGATTCAAATTAGAAGGCATTTAGATCTTTTGTCCCTGGGACCGCATCTCCTTGATGACGGTATTGAGGCCACGTTTGTCGATCGTGCGCATTGCCGATGTGGAGAGACGCAAAGTGACAAATCGGTTTTCTTCCGGATACCAGAAGCGTTTTGTGACCAAGTTAGGGAGAAAACGGCGCTTGTTATTCCCCGTGATGTTGAGGCCGATGCCCTTTTTCTTTTTCGCGATCCCGCGTGTGACATAGCTTCTGCCGCGCTGCGGCCTTTTTCCGGTGACCTGACACTTCTTAGACATCACAAAACTCCATAGTTAAATTGAGAAAAGACTATAGCACTATGGCATGTATCTTGCAAGCATCCTTATCGGGGGATATGGAAAAAATAAAAGTTGACTTTGCCGTCATTGGTTCGGGTCCCGCCGGCCAGACCGCTGCGATTCAAGCATCGAAGCTGGGGAAGTCTGTCGCGATCATCGAAAAAGAGATCGTCCCCGGGGGGAACTCTTTGAATTCAGGGACAATCCCTTCGAAATCGCTTCGTGAGGCAATCATCGACTTAACGCGGTATAATGAAAGGAGTTTTTACGGCTCCAGCTGTTTGCGCGAGGTGACAATTTTCGATTTGAACTACCGCTTGAGTACTGTTCTTGAAGGAGAGCGGGCGATCCTTTTGCGCTATTTTAAAAAAAATAAGATCCATTTTGTTCAAGGAAAAGCGGAATTTGAAAATCCCCATGAACTCACGGTTTCCGATGAGAGTGGTAAGCATCTTTACCTGATTAGCTTCGAAAAAAGTCTGGTGGCTACAGGGTCTGAACCCCGTAATCCGATGCACGTGCCTTTTGATTTGGATGTGATCCTTGATTCAACTCGGCTTCTCTCCATCGCAACCGTTCCGGATACCATGCTCGTCTTGGGCGGCGGGGTGATCGGGTCGGAATATGCCAGCTTTTTTGCTCTTTTGGGCACTAAGGTAACGGTTTTAGATAAGCGGGAGCGTCTCCTTCCCTATCTGGATGCTGAAATCGGCACGCATCTGCAGGTCGGATTGAAGGAGTTCGGGCTGGTATTCGCTCCGAATAAAACGCCAAAAAAAATCGAGCGGATTGCCGATCATGCCCGCGTCGAATGTGAGGACGGCTCTCTCTACGAAGCGGAGGTTCTACTATACGCGTTGGGGCGGGAAGCGAATGTGCAGGGCTTAAACATCGGAGCGTCGGGAGTCAAGATCAATGAGAGAGGTTTCATCCCTGTAAACGAATACTTTCAAACGTCGGTCCCCCACATCTATGCCGCCGGAGATGTGATCGGGTTTCCGGCTCTCGCTTCGACGAGCATGGAGCAGGGAAGGTTGGCAGCGAGGCACGCCTTTGGGGTAAAAACACACCTCTTTCCCACCTTTTTTCCGCTGGGGATATATACGATTCCAGAAATATCGTGCTGTGGTTATACTGAACAGGAGTTGCAGCATAAGAATATACCCTATGAAGTCGGGCGGGCGTATTACTATGAAATTGCCCGCAGCCACATTGCAGGATCGAGCCATCTCGGTTTATTTAAGATTCTGTTCGAACGGGAAACGCTCGAAGTTTTGGGAGTCCATATTTTGGGGCGCAACGCGACGGAGTTGATCCACATTGGGCAAGTCGCGATGACATTCGGGGCAAAGCTCGATTACTTTGTCGATCAGGTCTTCAATTACCCGACTTTTGCGGAAGGGTATCGCATTGCTGCGCTGAACGGATTGAACAAAGTCAGACCCGGTAAATGATATCTCTATTCCTCCTGGCAACAGCAGCTCTTTTCAACAGCCTTGATCCTTATTCGGTTGCGCAAACCCTCGCCTATTACGAACTGCATCCCGATCATACTCCCGCACTTAAACGCGCGATGGATTTGCTGCACGCCTCTTCAAAAGAAGAGGTCGAGGCGGTTGCCTCGGCGCTAGGGCGCGCTTCGGAAGAGTTGACCGAAAGTGAAATCTCTCTGATCGATCAGCTGGCAGGCAGATTGGCGAACCGCCGTTTAAAAGGATATTATGTCCATTCTGAAGATGAGGTTTTAGCCTGTCCTTCGGATGAGATCGACTTGGGGATGGCCCTTCTCCTTTCGCAATTGGAGGGAAAACCCGACGCCTATACGCAAGCGCGGCGCTATTCGGCGATGCTCGACTTGATGGCGCTCCAGATTCTAGCAGCCTTGCCCGAGAACGCGACTGCTATCGAGAAGATCCAAGAGACCAACCGGCTGATTTTCGACCAGATGCACTTTCGCTTCCCGCCCCATTCGGTCTATGCCGAACAGATCGATCTTTACACCTTCCTTCCTTCGGTCATGGACAATCATCTTGGGGTCTGCTTGGGAGTTACCGCTCTCTATCTTGCGATTGCACAACGGATCGACCTCCCACTCGAAATCGTCATCCCTCCCGGTCATATCTATATCCGCCACCGCGAGGGCGATCGGATCACTAACATCGAAACCACAGCGCGAGGTGTCAATCCGCCGAGCGAAATCTATTTGAGCGTTAATACCCGAAGCCTTAAGCAGAGCACGATAAAGGAAGTAATCGGGATGACCCATGTCAACCAAGCTTCTACTTACCTCCATGCCCATAAGTTCGAGGAAGCAGTCGCGGCTTATGAAAAAGCCCGCCCCTACATGCCCGACGACGCGCTAGTAAAGGAGCTGCTTGGCTACAGTTATATCCTGACGGGAAAAAAAGATGAAGGCGAGGCCCTTTTGCGTGAAATCGAAGGGCATCTGCCCGAAGAGGCCGTTGTCAAACACGGGATTGTAGAAGACTATCTGGCGGGGAAGGTAGGCCCCGACGGGATTCAGGCGATCTTCTCTCAGGTCGACGAGACGCGCGATTCGATCCTCCAAAAACAGAAGGAGCTTCAAAATATTCTTAAGAAATACCCGAATTTCAAGGAGGGGATTCAACAGCTAGCCATCACCTGGATCCAGCTCCACCGGACAAAAGAAGCGATCGAGACGCTTAAACGTTTTGATGCCCTCGATCCCGACAATCCCGTCATCTCCTACTATCTGGCCGTACTCCATGGAGAGCGGCACGACTTTAAAGCGTGTTGGCGTTATCTCAAACAAGCCGAGTCGATCACAGCGCGGCGCAACTTCTCCCCGAAAGCCCTCAAAGACCTCAGAAGAACCCTCATTTCTTATTGTCCTGAATAGATACACTTGCAAATCTAGTTCGGTAGCGGTATATTTTCTTCGGAAGAAGGAGGCTTTTATGGAAAATTTTTCTGATGCCGCACAAAGCGCGATTCAAAGCGCGTTTCAAAAAGCACAGCAAAACGACAATCCTGAAGTCAATGAGAACCATCTGCTTCTCTCTTTTTTGGAAGATCCTCAAGGCTATTTCCACGCCCTTCTTGATGAGACGAAAGGAAATACCGAGCAGCTTGCGGCCGAGCTCGCGCGCGCGCTGTCGCATTTGCCTAAGTATACAGGAGGAGGAGAGCCTCCGAAACCGTCTCGCGACTTTCAAGCGCGCATCATGGATGCCCAGAAATTCGCGAGTGAACTCAGCGACAGCTATATTTCGAGCGACCACTTCCTGCTGAGTTACTGGAAAGGGGCCGGCGAGCCGTTCGCTTCATGGAAAAAAGAGACAAGACTCTCCTTGCAAGACCTTAAATCAATCATTCACAAAGTTCGTGGAGATCGACATATGGATTCACCCTCTGCTGAAGCCAGCATGAAAAGCCTGGAGAAATACTGCAAAAACTACACCGCTTTAGCTAAAGAGGGGAAACTCGATCCCGTGATCGGGCGCGATGAAGAGATACGTCGGACGATTCAAGTCTTGAGCCGGCGCACAAAAAACAACCCGATGCTTATCGGTGAACCGGGTGTGGGAAAAACGGCAATCGCGGAAGGGCTTGCCCAACGGATAGTGCAGAGGGATGTTCCCGATTCTCTGATGGACAAGCAGCTCGTTGCGCTTGACATGGGGAGTCTGATCGCCGGAACTAAGTTTCGTGGCGAGTTCGAAGAGAGGCTCAAAGCGATTTTGCAGGAGATCGAGCAGAGTGAGGGGAGCATCATCCTTTTCATCGATGAGGTCCATACCCTTGTTGGAGCGGGAGCGGCAGAGGGAGCGATGGATGCTGCCAACCTGCTGAAACCGGCTCTCGCCCGCGGCCTTCTCCATTGTATCGGTGCAACCACATTGAACGAATATCAAAAACACATCGAAAAGGATGCTGCTCTTGAGCGCCGCTTTCAGCCGGTGATGATTTTGGAACCTTCGCTAGAAGATGCCATTGCCATTTTGCGCGGTCTTAGGGAGCGTTATGAGATCTATCATGGGGTGCGCATCACCGAGGGGGCGTTGCACGCGGCCGTTATGCTTTCCCACCGCTATATCTCCGACCGTTTTTTGCCCGACAAGGCAATCGATCTGATAGACGAAGCGGCAAGCCTTATCCGCATGCAGCTCGGATCGCGCCCGCTTCCGATTGATGTGAAAGAGCGGGAGCTCGCTTCTCTCATCGTCAAACAGGAGGGAATTAAGAGGGAAAAATCGGCAGAAGCTGAGAGGGCTGATCTCGAGAAAAAAATTGCGAATGTGAAAGAGGAGCTGGCGGCTCTTAAGAAGCGTTGGGAGAGCGAAAAGACGATTCTCTTGGCGTTGAAGGAGAAGAAAAACAACTTAGAACAGCTCCGGTTTCAGGAAGAGGAGGCCGAACGTGTCGCGGATTATAATAAAGTAGCTCAGCTCCGCTACAACGATATACCCGCTCTTGAGAAAGAGATCGCCGAGGCACAGGAGAGGTTGGCTAAAAAGGAGAACCGTCTGCTTCAGGAGGAGGTGGATGAGTTTCTCGTAGCTCAGATCGTAGCTAAATGGACCGGGATTCCTGTACAGAAAATGCTCCAAGAGGAGGCCGAAAAGCTTCTTCATCTCGAAGAGACTCTCGAGAAACGGGTTGTTGGGCAGGATTTCGCCGTAAAGGCAGTCAGCGATGCCATCCGCGCCGCAAGAGCCGGCTTGAGCGACCCCAACCGCCCGACAGGCGTCTTTCTCTTTCTCGGTCCGACAGGAGTTGGAAAGACAGAGTTGGCGAAAGCATTGGCTCTGCAGCTTTTCAACAATGAGGAGGCGATGATTCGTCTCGACATGTCGGAGTATATGGAGAAACATACCGTCTCGAAGCTGATTGGCTCGCCTCCCGGTTATGTCGGTTATGAAGAGGGAGGCCAACTCTCGGAGGCTTTGCGGCGCCGTCCCTATGCAGTTGTGCTTCTTGATGAGATCGAAAAAGCTCACCACGATGTCTTCAACATTTTGCTTCAGGTCTTTGACGACGGGCGGTTAACAGATAGTAAGGGACGTAAAGTGAATTGTAAGAATGCTCTGTTTATCATGACCTCCAATATCGGATCTGAGCAGTTGATGGCGGCAATTCAGGGCGGCCGTGCTCAGTTAAGCAAAGAGGCTGTCCTCGCGACAGTCGATCCTGTGTTGAAGCACCATTTCCGGCCGGAGTTTCTCAACCGTCTCGACGAGATCCTTCCTTTTCTACCTCTTCAGCAGAAAGAGATGTCGAAGATCGTGTTGATTCAGATGAACCGCGTAATCGATAGGTTGAATGAGCGTCACATTAACCTCTCCTGGGATGAGGATGTGATCCTCTTCCTAGCCAAGGAGGGATATGACCCTGCCTTTGGAGCTCGACCTCTTAAGAGGCTGATCCAAAATGAAGTTGTCAACCCTCTATCAAGAGCACTTCTGGAAGGAAAAATCAGCAGCAGTAGCGAGGTAAAGCTCCTAATGGAAGGAAAGCGTGTTGCTTTCAAAACAGTGCGCTAGACCTGCCTAGTTTCATGATATGGATGGCGCCTCTGTACTGGACAAAAAATGATTTTACAGGACACAACCTACTGGCTGTAAGGTTATAAAATACGAAAGCAATCGCCTGAATTCTCGCTCAGACCATCGTGAAAAAATTGCTCTACGAATTAGATTGAGCCCTTCTCTGAATAAACTCCTTGCTCGCCTTCGATGGTCATCACCAACCGCTATGAAAAGTCATCAACATCTGCTCTTTTGCATCGTTTTTTGCATGATTTTTCCAAGACATCCCAGAATCTTTTATTGATCTAAACAAACCTATCATCTAGACTCTCTGCAAATTAAATTTAAATTGAATCGCAACAGGAGACCTAATGCTACCCTTACTATCTGGACAACAGACGCTAGACAATATAATTTTATTCGAGCCTGAAAAAAGAGAGTGCATAGAAAAAATTATTGTTAGCAAAATTGATGAAAAAGTTTATCTGTTCGCTTTGACTTCTATAAAGAAGAGCAACATAAACAAAATCTATTGCTTGAGGGAGGATACCATTCGTCTGTCAGCAACATTCCCACAGACGAAAGAACTTATTCAAGATATCGCTATTAATAATAAAGAGCTATATGCACTAAGACAAGGCGGCATAACTATCTTTTCTCTTAAAATTGATCAGGATAACATTCAAAGCGAATTGATTCTTACTCAAGATACTCACTACCCTCATTCAGGAGGGACTGGCCTGTGTGTTGTAAATAAGAAGCTCATAGGATTGATCAATTGTCCTAAATATAATAATGGTAGGTTACCAATCCCCCATGAAAAAGGAGAGATTACAATCATGCGATCTCCCGAGAATCCCGTTGATTTTCGATTATCAGACAGTAAAATCGGTAAAGGGGTGGCTGTCAATCCATCAAGTATCACTCACTGTTCCAACACTTTTTTTATATCTGTTTCGTTTGTCAGTTATTCTGCAAGAGCAAGTCTAGGATCGGTAATCTATCAAATTGATGAAGATAACAACCTCTTAAAATTGTTGGAGACTCATGCCAATGATTATAGCAGATTATCTCCTATTTCAGATTCATCATTTGTATCATGGGGTCATAAAGGTTTTAAAATTATAGATAAAGGTGAAGTGTCGGAAGGATATAAAGCCTCTATGTCTGCTTTATCAGTTCAGGAGAGCAAGATTTTTATTTTTAAGAAAAAGAAATTTCTTTTTAAGCAAGTAGGTGATTCCGAATTCAAGAAATTGAATTGCGATCAAATCAGGAATGCGACTCGTCGTCTTTCTAAATTCTTGACGGGTCAAACAGTGTTGTTGAAAGGATTTGAAGTATCAGGTTCGCAACTCTACATACTTGATGGAAACAAAGTCTTTTCATTTAATAGGGAAGATTGAAATAAAAGATTGGTTTCTTTCTTTTTTTACAATTGCTGTAATAATTCTTATATTTCGGTTAATAGAATTTGGGCTGCAAATCTTCGAGTTTTCAGGTCAAGCAAATCTCCAAAGGCCTTTAGCAAAGAGAAAAAGCTTGAGAGATGCAAGCAAAGTCCTGGAGGACAAGGGAGAAAAATCTAAAACTCAGGTGTCCTAGCAAACCGAAGTGCTAAAAGATAGCTGAGGCAATATGGGAGATGATTCATAAAGGATTAGATTTTTTGCACATTTCCATCAGAGGACTGAAGGCGGCTTTATATAGCAGAATCAGTTGAAAAATTTACATTTTCACCGCGTCAAAGCTCCTGGGTTTGATCGATCATAAGTGAACAAATATTAGAAATGTGGGTTCACTTATGATCGATCAATCACGGGGCTTTCGCTTAGGTCAAAATGTAAATTTTTCAACTGATTCTGCAAGAGAAATTAGGTGACGGGATAATGCTATTCTTGATCGGTTGATCGCCGTTGTTGGATCAGTTTAAATTCTTGTAAAAGTCGGGAATAATCTACTTTTCTAAATTCCTTCATCAAGATTCCTAAATGTTTTTTTATTTCTAGTTCTACGGTTTTAAGAAAAGGGTGTTCGGGCTGATCCTTACCAGCAACATTTAATAGATTCCTAATTAAAAGGATTTTAATGTTAAAATACTCATTTTCTTTCAAATACAATTTGTATTCAGATTTTTCTTCTTGTTTAGAGCGCACTTCTAATATGCTTACGAATGCATTCAAAACTTTGGAAAATTCTTCCTCATCAATCAGGGAGACTCTTTCTAAGCCAAAGAAAAATAGTGAAATGAATATACTGAATTTTTCATTTCCTTCGGCATTCATACCAGGAAGATTCCTAATCCAATCGTACAGATACCAAAGAAGACGGTCTTTGTCTCTATCGTTAACATTCAGGCTCCAACGATACAGAATACTTTCGAATGAGTGAAAAAACAAATGATTTAACCGATCTATATAGGGGTATTCAGGAAATCTATTAATTAGAACATCTAAGTATTCTTGTATTTGTTGTTCTATTAATTCAGGAAAAGGATGTGAACGATCTTTAATTTCTAAACTCAGAATCTCGATCAGTAGGGAAATTAATTGAAAATATCCCTCTTTCGGTAAAGATACTTTTCTCGAAGAAGTTTTTTTTGTTTTACTGCCTATTTCAAACGTCTTTTTGAATAAATCTAAGATATATAAAAAATTAGACTTGCTTAAGCGGGAAAATTTGTCTAAAACTTTAAAATAGGTAAACAGTTTGATAAAATCTTCTTCGCCGTAAGTATATTTAGATATAAGATCTAAGTTTTGCGAAATTAGCTCACTTAAATTATTGGGTTCACTGTTTTCTTCCCATTGATGCAAACTGCTCTCGTATGCTTGGGATAAAAAATCTTCTCCTACTGAACTTAAATTAAGTTCTAATGATTTTATCAGGATCTCTGCTCTTTCATGTTCATTTGCTTCATTGAAGAAGTCTATCAAGGAGAAATAGTGACCCCAAATTGCATGATTAGGAGGAAGAGACTTATATCTAAGAGCAGATTCCAGAAAGAAAGCTGCCGTTTTATATCTTTTTATCTTTTTTTCAAAATCTGTAGAATCGCTTATAGAAAATTTCATTAACAGATTAATTAAACTTTTTAGGTCGATATTATCCGCATATAGTATTTTTGTCGTATCCAGTATCTTGTCGATATCATCTACAATTAGTTCAGGGTTGGTTGTAGAGAGAAGAATATTGATAAAGTTACCAAAGGACTTCCAATAATTATCTGTGTGTGGAGAGGATAAAATTGTGTCTAAATGGTTTGAAGCCTCGGAAAAGAGTTCGATTTTATAAAAAAATTCCAGAAAAGCCAGGTCTAATCCAGGGTCGATATAATTTAAGATTTCGGATTGTTTTTCCTTATCGGGATCTTTCAGTAGTTCTACTTGCGGCTGTACCTCAGAATACATCTTTCGCGATAAGGTATAAATTTCGATTATGTGATCTTTAATCCTTGGATTTTCTTTGAAAAAATAGTGGAAGGTCGTTGCAGATTCAATAAAAGCGATATTTGAAATAAGGAAGAGTATGGGTTGGTTGCTTTTCATGCAGATCTCTATGTATTTATTCGGGTTCTGCATAATCTCTAAAAAGCGTGGATCTTTGTTGTCCTTCATTAGACAGATAGCACACGCACATAGAAGAAAAAATGGGAATCGATCTTCCGCAAGAAGACCTTCTTTATCAACTAAGTAATATAGATCAATTGTTTTGATATTTTTTGTCTTTTGAAAGTAATTAATTAAAGGCTCCCATACTTTATCCTCCATCGAGCGCATTTCTTCTACATAAGCGGCAACGAGCTCATAAAGAGTGGTGTTCCAGTCATCTTTATTGCTGTAGCCTCTCTTGAGAATTAATTGGATAATCTCTTGAATTAATTTATTTAACTGATTGTCACCTTTTATCGGTTGAAAAAAAGGAGTAGTGATAAACCAATTAACTACAAATTTGAACTTTGCGTTATCATTTTGAGAAGTGTGCAGGAGGATTAAAACTGATTCGATGATTTGTTTGTATGGAGGTAGGGGTTCTTCCTCTGCAAAGGTATTAATCAGAGGTAAATATCTCTCTTTCGTTTTTAGAAGGTCAATAAATAGATCGTATAAACGTCCTTTATTCTCGATCATTGGTGATAGAAGAGCGATTTTTTGAAGTAATAGGAAGAGGCGGTTCGAATGGGCAGCTTTGTTTTTCCATTTTTCCGATAGAATGAGCATGACTTCAGCAGAGAATCGATCTAAGGCAAAATTGCGCTTTTCTCCTTCAATTAGAAGATCGTAAATCTTCAGGTAGTCCGGATTCTCATCTTTGATCCAGAGGAGTAGAGTCTTATACCAAATTTCCTGTAGCGATCGGGGTAGTTTAATATTAAGTGTATAACATCGAATAAAGAGGTCTCGGCAAGAGGAGAGGAGGGGAATATAGTCCTTTAGTCTCTCTAATATTAATTCGATCTGCTTTTTCTCGCTCTGCTTCTTTTTGAAAGAGCGCACTTTAAGGAGAGTTGATAAGGCTTCCAGGAACTCGATTTTCTGCTCGTCGTTTCTAATTGAAGCGCAGTCTAGTTTGATGAAATTTGAAAAGAGCAAGGGATCATTATCGTCTGGTCTGTCGTTATAGAATTTAAGGAGATAGTGGAGTTGATCCGCTTCAGAGAGCAAATTTTTGATTAACGCTTCTTTCAAACGTTCTTTGAATAGAGAGCAAGAAGGTGATTTGAACGCGCTTTCCAAACCCGGCAAACAAAGCAGCCGGTTGCAAGCCTCCTTCTCTTTATCATTGAAATATCCTAACTCGAGCCCCTTGCGAGCAATTTCAGTTGAGGGGTCGTATTCAACAAAGAGGTAAAGATTAGAAGAGAGTTTTTTAGCATTCTTCGGTTTTTTATGTTCTTTATGATCGAGAAGTTCCGGAATTTTTGCAGACATGAACTTGATAAGACTGTCGTGTTCGAGAGTTTTTGTGCGCAGCTCATGCACAATCCGCCCGCATGCTAGGATAGACGAAAAAGCCTCATTCGGAAAATCCCGTAGATTCATCGTCATGAAAAGTTGGAGGGCATAGCCGGGGCGGCGGGTGGCTAACTCCGGAATAAGCTGAAAAGAAAAGGCTTGAGGAGGATGCTCTTTCAAAACCTTTATTGCAACTTCTTCAGATTCACGGCCATATGCGAACAGGGTGTAAATCCAATTTTTAAAGAAATCGGAAGAGAGTGAGGGGATTGCATCCTTACCGATAAACCTATTAAACTCAGAAAGAAAGGCTTCCTTTTCTTTCTCTTTGACAAAATTTAAAGTAGAAAGGAGGATGCGCTCCGCAGATTTACGCTTAATAGTAGGGTCTACAATCGGGTTGGGATAGAGAAGAGAAAGTCCGAGATAACGAAGGAAAGGGTGATCTTCATTTGCCAACGCGCGGGAGGAATCGGTTAAAGCTTTCAGATCGAGGCCGAGGTTGTTAAAAAACTCCTCACTTCGAACCTCTTGATGCTCTGTAGGAGGGCAAATCTGAAAAAAGAGTTTTGCTAGATCTTGATGGAGATCTGAAGAGATATCTCTTATCTCCTTAAGTTCCTGCAGAATCTGAATGTTGAGCTGAATGGTATAAGAGTCGATTTTTAGTTGAATGACAGGACGCTGGAAGGCATATGTAACCATTTCCACTTGAATTTCCTCAAGCTGAGGGCTCTTTCGCGCATGAATTTGAAATGCCGCGATCTTCAATATAGACGCAAGATTCCTTAACGAGACGTTCTTGCCCGATATCAGTTCCTTAACGAAAAAAAGAGGGGAGTTTGAACTTTTTATTGAGATTTTTAAAAGTTCCGTGCGCAAGAAATCGTCGATTTCAAAATCAGGAAGCCTTCCCTGCAAATGCAGAGAGATGTTAAGAATGAGTGTAAGTGCAGCAAGGGGATCTTGTGCGAGATGTTTTTTAGTCCACTTTTCGAGCGTTGCTTGAAGCTCAAGTTTGAAGGGTTGGCTCCCCTTATTTTTCATCTTTGAGAAGAGGTCGGCTTCCAGGTCTTTATAAATACAGTAGTTTCCTCTAACAAGCAATGTCTGGTAGCGAAGCCATCCCTTATTGTCGATCGTTGAGATATTTTCGGTGTCGGTAAAACCCAAAAGGCAATGAAAAAACGATTCGACAGGCTTATTTCGATGCGAGGCAGGACGAACTGAAGGTCCTAAAGGGAGATAGAGATCGTCTACCGTAAAGACATAATCGCGTAGAAGACGACTTGAGAGAATCCAGTCGAAAGGAGTTTTCTTGAGTGAGATCAGCAGCATCAGGATATGGGGAGTTGCGATCGTGCAGAAACCCTCAAAAGCCTGCTGACGGATTTTCTCTTCTAGGAAAGGAATCTGTTTTTTAGCAAATTTGTGCGCAAGTTGCTGAATCACGTTTTTACTTAACTGATTTAGGTCTTGAGGAGAGATAGCACACTGAAATATCCCGCTGCTGTCGAAACCGCGCACTCGTTCAATATGCATGCGCAAGTCAATATCAGAAGGTTTTTTTTTATGTCGGGGCAAGAGAGAATTCTTGTATAAATCTCTGATATTTAGATCATCAAAAACTCTCTGCGTATAATTTGTTTCAGACAGGAGTAAATAGAAGACAAAACCTCCGATCAACTGAGTAGAACTTATGACAACCCAGGGTGGTTTATTTTGACTAAATGCATCGAGGATTTCATTCATCGATATCTCGATCTCCACCTGGTCGACTCTAATCTTAAAGGGACGATCGAGCTCTTCTGAAATGATGGAAAGTTCTTTTTGCTCCAATTGCGGAAGGAGTTTATGCGCATAATCAGAGGTGATCTTCCCATACTCATCTAAAATTCCCCTCTTCACTAATGCGTGAAAAAGTTCTGCGCGTGGGCCGGACATGTAGTTGAAGTGATCTGGGAGGGAGGGGCGGCTCTCCTGGAGCGGAGGGTTTATGGAAATGCCTCTAACTAAATGTGTGTTATAAATTTTTGTGCTCATAGAAGATGCGGGATTATATAAATATAAGCTTATTTATCAAATAAAAAAATAAATCTTGATTGTTTACAGATCAAAATTTGTTTGATAAAAATGTGGTTGCGGTCGGTTATAAAGAGATAATATCTATTGAATTGCGAGAAAAATGAAAAAGGGGTAGGATAGATTCAATTTTTTTTTAGAAAAATTGATTGCTATGTCATCAATAAGTGTTGAATTTAAAAATAACGTTTCTTTTACTAAAGTCGAAATCGATACACAAGTTAAAGAACCATTCACATTCCAAACTCTTAGAGAGCTCATTGACGAAAAGATTCAGGGGTATGTATTTGTTGTAATACCGCTTATTTCGCAATCGGTTTTTTTTCGCGTTTATGATGGTTCAGGTTATAGGAGATGGCGTAAAGTTTCTGACAAAACGCCGGATAGTCATGAGGTTGTAACCACTGCTTTTTGGTATTATTGTAAAGCGAACGAACAAACGGCCTCTTGTTTAGGAATCACCAAGAAAGGAGAGCCAATAAATTCATTCATAAGCAACTATATCTTAGCAACAGAGGATGATGAATCCGCTGCAGTCAATTTAGGCTACTGCTATCGTTTTGGACTAGATGTCGAGATAAATGAAGCTAAGGCGTTTGAGTGGTATAAAAAAGCTGCCGATAAAGGTAACTCGAAGGGGATGGTTGGCCTTGCCGATTGCTACTGGTTAGGCTTGGGTATTGGAAAGAACGAACTCAAAGCGTATGAGTGGTATAAAAAAGCTGCGGATGCAGGCGAACCAACAGGGACCACCGGGTTAGGTGATTGCTATCGCTTTGGCGTTGGTGTCGAAGAGGATCAAACTAAAGCGTATGACTTTTATAAAAATGCTGCCTTAAAAAACGATTCGGGAGCGATGGTCGGTCTAGGTGATTGCTATTATGAGGGAATTGGCGTTGAAAAGAATGGGAATAAAGCGTTTGAGTGGTATGAAAAAGCTGCGAATTTGGGCGATTCGTGTGCCTCTGTAGGTTTAGGTAATTGTTACCGTTTTGGTATAGGTGTCGAGAAAAATTTTGATCAAGCCTTTGAGTGGTATAAAGAAGCAGCTAAAGAAGATCATCCGGTGGGGTTGTTTCATCTAGGCCACTGCTTTCGTTTTGGTATAGGTGTCGAGAAAAATTTTGATAAAGCGTCTGAGTGGTATCAAAAAGCAGCTAAAGCAGGTGATCCAGAGGGAGTGTTTGTTCTAGGCGATTGTTATCTTTTTGGTATAGGTGTCGAGAAAAATTTTGATCAAGCCTTTGAGTGGTATCAAAAAGCAGCTAAAGAAGGCCATACAGGGGCGATGGTCGCCCTAGGGCGTTGCTATCGTAAAGGGTTAGGCACTAATATAAATCGAGATAAAGCGTTTGAATGGTATAAAAACGCAGCTGATAAGGGTGATCCGGAGGGGATGGTTCATCTAGGCAATAGTTTCCGTATGGGATTGGGTGTTGAGAAAAATTTAGATAAAGCGGTTGAGTGTTATAAAAATGCAGCTGACAAGGGAAACCCATCAGCTTTGCTTCGATTAGGAGATTGTTATTATCTGGGGTTATCTGTTCCAAAAAATTTAGAAATGGCAATTATGTATTACAACAAGGCTGCAGATGGAGGAAATAGAGCAGCTGCGGCCATACTCAATGGGTTGGGAGTTGTCCATAAGGCCGGTTAAATCCGGTCAACTTAATATATCAAGCATGGCCTGACGGAGCGGGATGTGCTCGATGATTTTCTCAACTGTTGGACGAAAGCGGTAGGTCCAATTAGTGTCTAGGATTTTGCCGGGAATGTTGATCCGCTCGTTATTAGGATTTTTTGAAACAAGTTCCGGAAAGAGGGCCAAATACTCCTGAAGCAGATTGATATGAAAGAGGCTGGAGGAGTGGTGGCAGTCCCAGAGGATCTGCTTATGCCGATCGAGGGTGAGAAAGGGCTTGTAATCCCATCCTTTGAATTCCGAAAAGAGTTTCGCCTCTTTCGGAAAATGACGCCACCAAAGCTGAAGAGTATCGGAGTCATGAGTGGAGACCGTCGACATTGTCATGGGCTGATATTCTTCGATGGGAATAAAGCCGCCATCAGTTTCCCAGCGCCTTTCCCAGCGCATCATTTTTGTGCCGCAGATTCCTAATTCATAAAGGCAGTGCTTCACTTCGGGAGGGACAAGCCCAAGGTCTTCGCCAATTGGAAGGATAGGGGCTGTTTTGATCATCATTTCCATTAGCTTTCTGCCATGAGGAATCCATTCTTCCTCATTGGAGGGGATAAAGGCCCCTTCTTTTGCCGGTTTGCCAAGAGAGATGGCCCACATGCGAAAAAAGCCGACAACGTGATCGATGCGGTAGAGGTGGTAGAGGTGGGAGGCAATTTGGAGGCGTTCCCGCCACCAATCGTAATCATGCTTTTCAAGCTCTTCCCAATCGTAGATGGGGAAGCCCCAATACTGGCCGTCGCGCGAGTACATGTCTGGGGGCGCGCCGGCGGCCTGATGGAGAAGGAAGTAGTGGCGAATGCGCCAGACATCAGCGCTATCTCGGCTGATCAGGATCGGGATATCTCCCTTTATGAGGACTCCCTTCTGTGTAGCGATCTTTTTTACCTCTTCAAGCTGCTTATAACTTAGATATTGCAAGAGCGAATGGAATTGACATGCTGCATTGTGTTCCTCCAGAAGCTCCTGGTAACCGCGCTCGGAAGGACTTTTGAGGTTGTTAGGCCAATCTTCCCAATTTTTCCAGAGCTGCTCTTCTTTCAAAGATTTGAAAAGGGCATAGGGTTCGATCCATTTATTCTGTTCAAGAAAGGAGCGGTAATCAGGCGTATGGGCAAAATCCTCGTAAACACGCGAAATATATTCACGAAAAAAGGCGAATTTCAATTCCCGAACGATATGGTATTTGATCCGGCTCGTGCGGTTCCAGTAGCGAATTTTTGCAAGTTTTTCCTGGTATTCAGGAACCCGTTCAATCTCAGGGAGTGCAGAGAGGCTGATGTGAATGGGGTTTAGGGCATTCGCCGAAAGGGCGTTGTAAGGACTCGTCCCTAGTCCGATATCGTTGAGTGGGAGGAGTTGGATCACATCCATTCCGATTTCATTGCACCATTCGATGATCGGGATGAGATCAAGAAATTCCCCAATGCCGCAGCTTCTTTCAGAGAGAAGTGAAAAGAGGGGGAGACAGATTCCATGATGGTTGCGCACACCGATCCTCTCCCAATGCGGCCCGGCAGGTGTCTCGATAAGCTTCTCTTTCAATTCATGGTCTTTCATGGCTGCAATCCAAACATAGAGCCCCCGGATTTGGGGGCTTCTTCTTCAATTTCAGGTATTTCCGCTCGTTTCAAAGCTTCCTTCCAAACTTTTGCATGTTGGCAGAAAATTTCGAGGAATGTGTGCAGTTTTTCCCCGTTCAAAGAAGCGAGCTGCAGGAATTGAAATAGGACGAGGGTATTGTTCTTTTCGCTAAAAGCAAGGATGCCTCGAGGAGAGAGCGAACCTCCGTTTACGCGCATCGCTTGTAAAAAGATCTTCTCTCTGTACGCTCCGGGAGGGACGTTGCCCAACTCGGATCCCACAAGGATTTGATCACCCGATGAATCGAGGTCTATCTGTACTGAAAGCTCTTCTGCAGGAAAGGCAAGAAGGCAGGAGAGGTGGGTATCAGGGTGTAGGTCAAGGTTCATTTCATTTCCAAGCTCACGTATCAGATCTTCGAAAGGTGTCATGCTACTCCTCTTCATCCTCTTCGGCGGTTCGCTCTTCCATCTCTTCGAGCGCCTCTAAAATCACGAGCAATAGATCTTGTCGATGCCTTAATGATTTATAGAGCCGCGGCGAGAGTTGGCGGACGGCATCCCGATATTGCATCAAGACAATAATTTTTTCCAAATCATCAAGAGAGCCGAACTTTTCAAGTTGCTTGAGAAGTTTCAAAACCGAAGGGTAGCGTTCTTCAACAAGTTTAATAAACTGCTTGGCAAGCATTTCAAAGGTTAAAATCTCTTCATAATCAAGTCCATAGGCTTTGTAAAGAGAACGGATCAACCGCATACGCGACTTGAAGAAAAGATAAACCCACAAGATTGACTGCAAATTGCGCGTTTCGGTCATCAACCGCATCAGCTCTGCTTGCTGGATTGACGGTCCCTTAGATTTTAAGTCGAAAGCGAGCCCCTTGAGCAAAAACGCGACTACAAGTTTGAGCTGATCGAACGAGTATTTATTCGAAAGTTCGGAAAAAAGAGTGTTATGGTCGCGCGGGTTACCGGTAATATCCCGGTAGAGCTCGCGCAACTCAGAAGGATTTTGACCGATCCCTTTTTGATGGAAAGATTTCGCCACGGTGTCGACATTCCGTCCTGCAATGACCTCCCGGCCTTTTAGCTCATTAAGCAGCTCCCGTGCTCGGCGAACATTCGATTTAAGCTCTCCTTGCGTCTCTTTTTCCAGATATTCAAGAGCTTCGTCAGCAAGTGTTGCGTCGGGAAATTCCCGGCTCACATCTTTAAGCACCTCTTCGGGCGTTTGGCCCTGTCTTAGGGCGTCGCGTAGGGCTCTTAGACGATCGGGAGGGA
Organism: Chlamydiales bacterium; assembly: GCA_020831465.1. Taxonomy (GTDB): domain Bacteria; phylum Chlamydiota; class Chlamydiia; order Chlamydiales; family JAAKFR01; genus JAJACP01. The sequence continues at coordinate 11,299 of JAFIGI010000043.1, read as the reverse complement.
GTTCCGGATTGCGGCGGTTATAGCCTTGGGCAAGGTCTTCTTCGGTTTTCTTTCCTACCTCCTTGACTCTTCTCCCTTCTTCGGTCGGTTGTTTTTTCCGTGTTTCAAGACGTCTAAATCTGCTTGCACGCGATTGCTCTCGTTCGACCGCTCCGGGATTGAATCCCATCTCTAATTCTTCGGTAAGCCTTGCTTTAGCCGACTCTTGAGTCGCCTCGGTTTGACGCGCCTCTTTCTGCGTTGCACGTTGTTCGATTGCAGCAAGATTGATCGGCTGGATCGAATCAGACACTTAATCCCCCCCCCAAGATGTAATTTAAGTTATTTGAATCCTACCCAATGGTTGAATCCGTATTTCCGGTAAAATCTCTTGATAAGAGACGACTGAGACGTCGGGGTACTCGGTCTCAATCAATTTTCTTACAAAACGGCGCACGTCGATTGCAGTAAGTAAGACCGGTGGCTGTCCACCGGGAGGCGTAGGGGTCACGGTGTTGCGCATCCCTTTCAAAATCATATTTACAGAATCGGGATCGAGAGCTAGGTAGGAACCGGCCGATGTCTGTTTAATTGCTCCTCGGACCATCTCTTCAATCTCAGGATCGAGTAAGTAGACAGAGAGAGTCGATTGCCCCTGCGAATACTTATAACTAATATATCGTTTTAAAGAGGCACGCACATATTCAGTAAGTAAGACTGTATCCTTTTCGCTCTGGGCCCATTCACTCAAGGCCTCCATGATTGTGCGGAGATCCTTAATTGAGATTTGCTCCTGGCTGAGGCGGCGGAATATCTCTGTCAGTTTTTGAAGAGGAATCAAACGGGTGACCTCTTTCACCAAGTCGGGAAAGGAGCGTTCCATGAACTCAAGCATCGAGCGCACTTCCTGAATCCCTAGAAACTCTTGTGCATTCATTCTGAAAAAGTAGGAGAGGTGGAGGATCATCACTTCGAGAGGCAGCCAAAATTTGATCCCAGCTTTCCCCATGATATCCTTATAACGCTCCTCAACCCAAAGTGAAGGGAGGCCGGCAGCGTTTTTATAAGAAATAAAGGGAAGATTGTAGCGGCGCAGATTTTCTTCGATTTCGTTTGTCAAAAGGTAGTGCTCGGGAATCTTTCCGCGGATGACCGGCACTTCATTCAGTAAGATCGAATACTCATCTTTCTCGAGATTTGGCGAGTGCGTGCGCACATGGACTCCGGGAAAACGGAGTCCTAAGTCTTGATAGAGCGCTTGTCTCATCTTTGGAATTAATTCTTCCACAAGGTTAGAAGTCCCCTTTGTTTTCTTTTCAATTAATAGGGTAAGGTTTTCTCCAACTTCTAAAATTACGGGAAGGGTCAAAGCAAAATCTTCGGCGCCGGCGCCCATAATAGCATGGCCTTCGACATCAGTCTCGACTGCTCCGGGAGCCCCCGCTGCGATTTTTGCTGCTTCTCTCTTTTTTTTCCGCCATATTGCGAAACCGCTCGTTGCGAGAATAAAGGCGAGAATGGAAAAGGTCCAAAGAGGAAATCCTCTAAAAAAACCGAGGCCTAGCGTTGCGCCGGCCGCAATGAATAGAGCGCGCGGCTCACGCAGCAACTGGGCAGAAATCTCTCGGCCCATATTCGCATCTTTCCGTTCGCTGGAAACGCGCGTCGTTACAAGGCCTGCGGTAAGAGAGATTAAAAGGGAGGGGATTTGGGATACAAGGCCATCCCCGATCGAGAGGAGGGTATAGACTCGGGCAGCTTGCGCAAAGGACATTCCATGCATGGCAACCCCAATGATCAAACCGCCCACAACGTTGACAAAAGCAATCACAATACCAGCGATTACATCCCCTTTTACGAACTTCATCGCGCCATCCATCGCTCCGTATAGTTCGCTCTCCTTTTGAATCAGTGCCCGTTTTTCGCGCGCCTGATTGGAATCGATCACTCCTGCACGCATGTCGGCGTCTATGGCCATCTGCTTTCCGGGCATCGCGTCCAAACGGAAACGGGCGGCTACTTCAGCCACCCGTTCGGCTCCTTTGGTCACAACGATGAACTGGACAATTGTGATGATGATAAAAATCACAAAACCAACGACGTAATTTCCTGCAACGACGAAATTACCAAAAGCTGAGATGATCTCTCCCGCATAGGCATGGAGCAGGATCTGTCTGGTTGAGGAAATGTTTACCCCAAGCCTAAAGAGCGTCGTGACCAAGAGCATTGAGGGGAACATGGAAAGGTGGATTGCGCTCGGAATATAGAGGGCAACCATGAGCAAGCCGACAGCAGCTGTTAAGTTAAAGGTAATCAGAAGATCGATGATAGGAGGTGGGACAGGCAGAACGATCATCACGATAACCGCTATCACCCATGCAGCCAAGATCAGGTCGCTCGATCGGTTGATTGTCGAAAGAGCCGCTTCCCCGCTTAAAGTCCGTATGACAAAATTGAGAACTCGCTTCATTTATTCGCCTTCTTCCACACGCAAAGAGATTACGTAAAGCAGGATTTCCCCGATCGCGTCGTATGTCACCTCAGGAATAAATTTATTCACCTCGCCTTCCTCAAGCAATTGGTGTGCCAGGGGTACGTTGCGCATAATCGGGATTTGATGCCTTTCCGCAGTGTTAATAATACTTATTGCGTTCTTTTCTGTCCCCATCGCAATGATCCATGGGGCTTTATATTTTTCCGGTTCGTATCCTATAGCGATCGCAATGTCTTTTGGGTTGGTGACGACGGCCTTCGCCCGCCGAATATTCGTTGTCCCTTCATCATAGGCGATCTCTTGGGCAAGCTGTCTTCGTTTGCTTTTAATCTCAGGGTGCCCCTCAGTATCCTTATACTCCTGCTTTACCTCGAATTTTTCCATCTTCATCTCTTTCGCGAAATTATACCGCTGATAGAGAAGGTCGGCAACGGCTATGACGATGAAATAGACTCCTATCCAAATGGCGACCCTGTAGATGATCTTTCTAAAAACGATAAGGGAAACCTCCGGTGGGAGCGCTATCGTTGCGACCACATCGCCGACATTATGGCGGATAACAAAAAAGAGCAGCAGGGCGGCGCCGAAGATCTTAAAAACCGACTTGAGCAACTCAATGAAGGTTTTCATTTTAAACTTCTGCTTGATGTTTTCTACTGGGTTGAATTTCTTTATGTTAGGTTTAAACACTTCAACTGCAAACGTCGGACCGACGACCAAAAAGCCTACAATCGTCCCAACAGCTGCTACAATCACAGCGATGGGAAGGGAGGCTCTCAAGATTACGAAGATCATCTCCCTGAGATAATAAGGGGCGGTTACTTCGAGATTTGTCGTCGGCGCAGCGGTAAAGAGCTGAATCATATATCCGCCCACCTGATTATAAAGATAACCGCCCAAGTAGAGAGTGAGGCTGACCGCTACAATGAAAGTTAAAGCGGAGGGAAAATCTTGGGATTTGGCGACCTGTCCCTTTTTACGAGCATCTTTCAGCTTCTTAGGGGTCGCCTTTTCGGTCTTTTCGGCCATATACCTAAATGACTAGAAAATTTTGAATTTTGGGCGATGCTGCACAATATCCGCAATATGGGGGAACATCGCCAAAATTTCAAAATTTTTTTAGTCTATTTTTGTAGTTTTTTGATCAACATGCCGAAAATGCTACTCCAGAATTGGTATTTAAAAAAATATATAAATAATTTTAATACAAAAATTAAGATAATGTTAACAGGCAACATTTCCCAAATGAAATTATTTAGATATAATTAATTTTATTGAAGAAAATAGTAGATTGTATTATAATATTAATTATATTTAACACATAATTTATATTATAATATGTTTTCTAGCTCTAATCCTTATAATTTCAATAAAGAATTTGATTTTGTTTACAGTCAATATAAAGCTATATCAGAATTAAAAGAAAAGGAAACACTAATAGTTAATAGCGGTCAAAATCTTGAGGTTTCTTACGGACCAACTAAAAGTTATTTTGGACCGCTGATTCAAGGGTTTAGTCGACAAGCAAGCTCTTTGATCGGACAAAGCTCCGATTGGGTTTCTGTTTCCAAGCAGATTGAAAGTATGAATTCATCTGTTGAGAAGCTACTCGCTTATTATGAAGGGCATAAAGATGAAATTCCCCATGAAAAAATTGCCTTATTAAAAACCAAAATTTCAGAAGCTGCTTCTAAATTAAAAAAGATGAGCGAGACAGCATACAAATCTGGATCGGAGGCCGGAAATCGTTTCTTGACTCTTTCCTATAAAACAAATTTGATAGCCGGACAAATTCTGCTAGATAAGGAAAATTTCAATATCGGCGAGGAGGATTTCATTCTGATCGACTCCCTAGAATCCGAGTCTTTTGACGAAAGTCCCGACACTTATTTCGCCGCCTTAGCCAAAACAATGAGCGAATTTATCTACATAAAAAGTCCAAGGGAAAAAATCCGCGAAGAACTGGCAAGCTTAAAACACCCCGTTTTTGATGCGAAAAAAGCAGAAGAATTTGCTTTTCAAATGGAAAAAGAGTTTGAAGGCTTAGCACTATCAGATGATGGGATCCGACAAAGACGAATCGAGGCTGTTCGAGTTTGTCTGGATCATATAAAAGGAGATCGGTTTTCAGAGAAAGAGGTGCATCTGCTTTCAGAGCTTATTACGCTCGCTCTTTACCCTCCTCTGACACCAAACGGCAATCCTTTCTCAATCATTTCGCCTGATCAGTTGAACAAATTATTGGAATCTATCAGAAATGAGGGTTCCAATCAGCTTTTCGAGCTATTAGATCCTCGCTACTCAAGAGAAGAGTGCTCTCTAAGTCAAAAAATCCTTTTTCTCTCTCACCTCAATTTTTCCGAACCCAAATTCTTGGAGGAGATTAGAAAAAGTCCTATTTATCAAGCAATCAGCCAATCACCGTCGCTCCATCATTTTTTGATAAACATGCCGATCCATGTTCCCCAAGCTTATCGCCAAACCTGTATTAGCACTGCACACACTTTATGGATTCAGCAAAAGTGCGGAACAATAGCCGAAATGCTTTTTGTGGCAAAAAATGCGGTTAAGTCCATTGAAAAAAAACTGGAAAGTCTTGACGAAGAAGAACTTCGCTCAAAAGCTTACGAGGTCACGTTGGGAACACCTCCCACAAAAGAGGCTTATGTCAAAAAGGTGCTTGAAGCTGTTAAGGAGAAGATAACAAGCCTAGAAGAAAGGGCTCTCCTAACCGGAAAAGAGGCATCTGCGGATCCCGCTTCAATTGCCCAGCTTACACGGGAGTGCAACTTCATTATGCAAGATATCTCCACTGTTTTAAATCCTAAAAATCCTAGGGTTTACAACTACCAATATCTACCCGACTTCTATTACTTAAGCGCGATTTTCAGCAGCTTAGCGACACCGATTGGGACGCTTGTTCCCGGGACGGCAGAAAATAAAGATCGTTGGAAACCTCTCTCTCAGAATGAACTACAACAGCTTGTGGAGGTTTACTTTGGAAAAAGGAAAAAAGAGTATGTCTACCGAAACGAGTGGTTAGATCCATCCGTTGCTCCTGCCTTAGAGGAGTTATCTCCTGAAGAGATGTGGAATAAGGTTGCAGAGGGGGGAGGGGCATTTCTTGATTTAACTTTTTTCCCTTACAGCGGCCACACTATGTTTGTTGCGGTGTCCTATGATGAAAAATCCCAGGAAAAGAGCTATTACCTCTTTGATCCGATGAAAAGCGCTCCTGTAAAAATGAGCGCTGAAAAATTCAGAAGGTTTCTGGAGAAGGGGTACGAAAAAGAGAAAAAGACGAGTGCAATGTATACCTATAAGCAAAGGGGCTCTATTATAGGCTTGCAAACATAAAAGCGGGTCTCTTGCTTTAAAAAATTCAGGAGCGATTCGACTTCCTTTGGAAAAGCCGACCGGGCAAGATCTCCGTGGGAAGCGCCGCATATCACGTAAATTTTACAAGGTTTTGCATCAAACCCTTTATAGTGCTCATCAATGCAACGGATCAAAGCAGATTGTCTAGCAGGCATCGTTTTTTTGATAGTCTGACTGACAAAAACGCGGTAAATCTTATCCAGCCACTCTAGCAAAAGACCTTCTTCTATCTTAAGTCTTCCTTGATTATGATCAAGGTCCATTAGTAGAGAGTCCATTTGATCGCAATAATCGTCAACATTTGAAAGCAAGGACAATTTTTTTGCGTTTAGAACTGTTTGTTTAATTGTCAGCCGTTTCTCTTGCAAGGAAAACTCCGGATCGCAAAGACGGCCTATCCGCTCCTTCAACGACCGAAAGGCCTGCTTTTTTTTTAAAACTTCTGTTAAAGTTTCCTTCTCCTCCCAGCAAACAACAGGCAAAATACCAGACCACTTCGTTAACTCTTCAGGATCTTCAATCAGCAATACGCGGTTGGAAATATCTTTCTCACTCTCAATGTGGCTTAAAATAGCTCGAGAGTAACCAGGGTCTTGGTGATTAACGAGAAAAAGGACAACTTCGGCGTCCCCTTGAGCAAAAACGTTTCCGCAAACCTTCTCAACTCTTGAGGCCAGATTGTCAGACTCGGGAGTCCGATTACTAAACTCAGTTTGGGGTTTTTCTCCCTCCACTTCAGGGACTTTGCTTGTATCTCTTGTATTTTTTGTGTTCGCAAAGGGCCTTTGCCCATCTGCTTTACCCGCACATTCCAAGATCTGCTGTGCAATCTCCTCTGAATGCGAGGAAGACAACCCAAAACTCAGTTTATTAAGAAAGCTCGTTAACATCTTCTATTTTTCTCCTGAGCTCGACAATTATTTTCGATAAAAAGCCGTTAATAGCATGCATAAATTCCGGTTTTTTCGTCCAGCAATCCCGAGCAGAAGATCTTTGCTTTCCCGAAAAGACCTTCTCTCTATATAATCTCATCTTTATGTCTGAACTGAACTGTGGAATTGTAGGACTCCCAAATGTAGGGAAGTCCACACTATTTAATGCCTTAACCCGTGCGGGGGCCGCATCGTCAAATTATCCTTTTTGCACGATCGATCCTAACGTCGGTGTTGTTAACGTCTTCGATTCTCGTTTGGGGGTTCTCTCGAGTCTATCGAATAGCGAACAAATTATTTATGCAACTCTTCGATTCGTCGATATCGCCGGCCTGGTCAAGGGGGCCGCGCAAGGGGAGGGGCTGGGGAACCAATTTCTTGCCCACATCCGCGAAACCGATGCAATTGTCCATGTTGTCAGGTGTTTTGAGAGCGAGGAAATCATCCATGTGGGTGGAAAAATCCATCCTTTGGACGATATCGAAACGATCAACCTTGAATTGATTCTTGCTGACCTGCAGACGACACTTAATATCATAGGTCGGTTGGAGAAGCAGGTCAAGGGCAACAAAGAGTTGATTCCGGTGCTTGAGGCTTTGAAAAAAGTGCAGCTCCACCTCGATCAGGATCTCCCTTTCCGCTCGCTTGAATTAAGCGATGATGAGCGCCTTTTGCTCAAGCCTTATCCCTTTCTGACGCAGAAAAAAATTCTTTATGTAGCAAATGTCTCCGAGACCGACTTGCCGTCAATGGAAAACGACTATGTTGCCCAAGTTCGCGAATATGCGAATAAAGAAGGAAACGCCGTTATTCCCATTTGCGCGAAGATTGAAGCAGAAGTATCTGAATTCGAAGAAGAAGAGCAGCAAGAGTTTCTAACTTCTCTTGGACTTCAGGAGACTGGCTTGAACCGTCTTATCCGTTATTCATTTGAGATGCTCGGATTGATCACCTTTCTCACAACAGGTGAGAAAGAGACACGCGCATGGACGATCCGCAAAGGATTGAGCGCTGCCGAGGCTGCGGGGAAGATCCATACTGACATACAAAAAGGCTTTATCCGGGCTGAGGTCGTTTCGTTCGACGACATGGTTAAATACAAAGGACGAAATGGCGCTCGCGAGGCCGGTAAGCTTCGTTCAGAAGGGCGTGACTATATCGTCAAAGACGGCGATGTTATTCTCTTTCTACATAACTAGATTCTGCTATAAATAAAAATTCCCTTTTAGGTCAATTTTCAAGGTTTGATTTAGACAATAATGCCCTACCGATTGAAATCTCTTTACTTGTTAAGCCTTAAAGACTAAACTATTTTTCCGAGAATATTTTTTTTGTTATAAAAAGGTTTGATATGTCTTCCATTACTAATTCACAGATTTCAGTTTATTCATTTAACAAAGATAATTTACATGTTCTATCCAATTCAATTGCTAAAAAAGTCGGAGCAGAAGAAATAACACTTTTTTTAAACGCTGTTTTGAAAAAATTAGAAGAGAAATCATTTGCTTTTGATGGGTCCGAAGTAAAATTAGGATTCATCCAAAAAATTCGCGAATTAAAAGAGACTGAAGATGTAAAGATAAAAAAAATTGTCAATTTAATTCGTTGTGAATTAGGAGTTGAGGATCTACCCTCCGATCTTTTTCTCATGAGCAAAGAGAGAGATCATTGTATAGGTCTAAATAGGGAAGCATTAATAAGTTGTTATTCATATTTTGAGCAAATATGTTCCTATCAAATTTTCGATGGGGGGGGGAATTTTGTTGTTCGCTTGTCTAGGCCTGCACTCGATATCTTTGGAGTCTATTTCAAAAAAGGTGTTTTATCATACAGCCAATTATCTAATCCCCAGGAGGTTTTTAGCGAACTTCGTGCTTTTGCTGAACTTATCAAGGACGATGAATTAATAAGGCAGATAGACCTTAAAGATTTCCATGTCAATGTGTCTCTTCAGAGCTTAGGCGCTGACCGATTACCTTCCATAGAACTTGCAAAAAAGTATTTAAATTTTATTAATGTCAATTTTTCAGTTGAAGAGCTAAATGGTAATAAGTCAATATTAATTGACTTAAATAATTTATATACTGCCTTTAATCAAATTCGAAATTTTGAAAAGTCTTCAGAATTACTTCTCGCATTGAGAGAGGGTGTCTCCGCTATCTTTGTTAAGATGGAAACTAGAGCTTTTTTAGATTTGCTCGATGAAGAAAATCGCAAAGCAATTACTTTTATCAAAATTGAAAAAGATATTAGTTTAAGGCCTGGTTTTTTTGAAATTTTAATTAAAAAATTTCCAAATGCCCGAATAAATTTGGAAGAAAATCAATTGAAAAAGATGCTAGAGCTAAATCAAGTATCAAATAGCGCTGAGGTTTGGGCTTTTTTAGGTGAAAGATTAAATAATAGGTCTTATCTCGAAAAAGCCTCAAGTCTAGCTCCAGAATCTTTAATTGTTTTAAGATTATTTGCGCGTTTTCTATTAATATCCGGAGAGTGGGAACTGGCTTTAGAAAAAATTCAAACTGCACTGAAAATATCTCCAAAAGATTCGATTTCTATGGGATTGTTGGCTAATTGCTACTCTCTAAAACGAGATGCAGAAAAAAACGGCCGCTTGGACGAGGAAATCGAAAGGTTATATTGGGAAGGCTTTAGGTTGAATCCGAAAGAGCCGGCTTTTTTGATCGAGTGTGCAAAATTTTTAATGACGAAAAATAGATTAGATGTTGCAAAGAGATTGTTGTTGTATTTGAAAGAAAATTTTAACAATTACTATCTTGTTTATTTAAATCTAGGACAATGTTTAAGTCGTGGGGGAGATTATACAGAAGGTATTAAATATCTTGAAAAGGCACTTGCACTAAGCCCTTATTCAGATTTTACAGATCTCAATAGTCGCATTTCAATGTATGAGAGATTGACGACACTTTATCGATTGTCACCCCTTATGAAGAGCGAAATTACTGCAATTTATTTTGGGTTTGGATTGTGTTATAAAGGCAGACAGGAATACGATAAAGCCATTTCATATTTTAAAAAAGCCCTTGATTTAAGTAATAATGATAGTCGCATCATCTCTATAATTGGGGATTGCTATTTTCAAAAAGGGGATTTCGATAAGGCCAAGTCCTACTTTGTCAACGCGGAGAAGAGTAATCCTAATGAGCCCTCTAATTTAGTTTGTCTAGCAAATTTTTGGCTTAAGAGTGGTAAAGTTGAAACTGCTATCTCCTACTTCGGGCGAGCACTTACGCATAATCCCCATTATACGCCGGCTTTAAGCCAGTATGGGGCTCTTCTTTTTGAAAAAGGCAGTCTAGATAAAGCGAAAGAGTGTTTAGAGAGAGCAATTAAGGAAGACCCCAGAGATATCTATTCGCTATTTCACTATGCAGAATATCTTAGGGGAACAGGAGATCTGCTTAACGCGAAAAAATATTATCAATCAATACTAAAAATTCGTAAAAGTGAGCTTATTGCTTTTTTTCGATTTGTAAGTTGCCTTTCGAAAAGTGAACTGGAAGATCAATGCAGAGAGTTAGTAAAAGAGGTTTCTAGAGGTGAAAACTCTGATAACTTAATTTGTTTAGGAGTCTGCTATGCAAAATTAGGCAATTTTAAACAAGCAGAAAACCTATTTAAACATGAATTAGCCTACTCCGATAGACATTCCAAACTCTTTTTAGCAAATGTCCTGTATCAAAAAAATAAATATGATGAAGCATTACACTACTTACAGCAGGTTGTTAATCTCCCTTTCTCTTTTTGCGAAGAGTGGAAACGTAAAAAGCTTGAAAGTTTAATTCATAGAAGTTTTGGTGATTGTTTTTATTCTAAAAGAAACAACCAATGGGCGAAATTTCACTATATTAGAGCTTTAAGTTTTGACCCATCAGATCTCGATACATTATCCACTTTTCTTGGTCTAAATTCAAACCTTGGTCATAATTTGTGTAAGAAGTTTATTGAGGAGCTTCTAGAAGAGATACCCAACCAGATAGCGGTTTTGACAGAAGCGGGAAAATCTTACAGTGCATTAGGGTGTCCTGCTTTAGCGAAAGAAAAGTTTCTTAAGGGTTTGTCATTAGAGCCGGATAACCGCTTCTGTTTGGAAGGTTTAGCTAGCTGTTTAATTAAAGAGATGAATTATAACGAAGCCGCTTCCATAATAAAAAGATTAGTTGATTGTTATCCTAATTTTCCATACTACAAAGATCGGCTTATTGAATGTGAAAACTTACGTGAAGAAGCAGAGGTGCAGGTTGTTTCACCTAAAAGAAAAGAGTCCTCAAGTTCTGAGGACCAACCAGCTAGAAAAAAGAAGCCTTAAGTCAAACATAATTGAAAAATTTTTCAACTGATTCTGCTATATTGGTATAATACCATTTCGGAAAAATAAATTTTAATTTTTAGCCCAATCCCTTGTGCATAACTGGCGTACTGCTCCCGATCTTGCGGTAAACGAATTCCACGCTTCGCAACAAGAATCAAGAATTTGTTCATATGATTCAAAGCA